>JABXJV010000275.1 GCA_013375355.1 Candidatus Helarchaeota archaeon | reverse complement strand
TATCCAAAAATTAATAAAAAATTGCTTGAAAGCTTATATTCAGAAGGGCTTACTTTTGCTGAAATTGATAAGAGATTTTTGATTAAACTCGTTTTAAATTATTCAGTTCATGAAATTACTAAAAAACTTGAGATAGGCAAAGACTTTGTCTATACATTAATTAGAACTATATTAGGTTTTAATAATGTAAAACAGGCTAGAGCGGAATTAACATCTAAAGTAAGTATTATTGAGGGGAAATGTAACAAAACTAAAGAAATAAATATTTTACCTGTAACTATAATAGGTGAATAAGAAGAGATGGAGGCTATTTAATATGAATATATTTACTGATGAGATTGAAGTTAGAACAAAGGACCAAATAGAACTAGTTGATATTACTTCTGAAGTTCAAAAAGTAGTTAGAGAATCAAAAATTTCAGATGGGATTGTATTAATATACACACGTCACACAACTGCCGCTATCATTATCAATGAAGCTGATGGTAGATTAATTAATGATATGATAAATTCTTTAAAGAAATGGGTGCCAATAAGTGCTGGATACAAGCATGGCGGCAATGCACATAGCCATATTAAAGCTTCGTTTATCGGACCCTCCGAAACCATACCTTTATTAAAAGGGAATATAAAACTTGGAACATGGCAATCTGTATTTTTTGCTGAATTCGATGGACCTAGGTCAAGGAGCGTTTTAGTACAGATTTTAAGTTAACACTATAATTATTGAGTCAAAAGAATTAAATTTTTAAAATCTAAATCATGCAATTATCAATAAGAAATCAATTCTTTATAATGAAAGACTAATAAATCAAATTGATTTTCTATCAATAATCATATTCTTAAATTAGTAAAACTTTAATTTTATGCTATAAAACAGGTAGTGCAATGAATGGGTCATAGAAAACAACATGCACCGAGACATGGGTCGCTATCTTACAGACCTAGAAAAAGAGCTCGTAATCCAAATAGTAGGATTAAGACATGGCCAAAGCTTGAAAGTACAACACCGACTATTTTAGGATTCATGGGATATAAAGCTGGTATGACTCATTTAATATTTGTAGAAAACAGAAAAACGAACCCAAATTTTGGACAGGAAATTTCAAGGGCAGTCACCATTATAGACACCCCTCCTATTTCCATATGCGCAATTAAAGCTTATAAATTAACAGATTATGGATTAAAAACTATTGGGGAAACTTGGGCAGGAGAATTGAATGAGGATTTAACTAGGAATTTTACTCTACCAAAAGAATATGATACTGATAAATCAATATTAGAGTTTGAGGAGAAATTAGAACCTTTTAAAGATTCTAAGTTATTAGAATTACGGTTATTGGCATATACACAACCCCGTTTAGCCGCGATTCCTAAAAAGAAACCAGATTTGATGGAAATAAAAGCTATTGCTGGAAATCATGAAGAACTTATAAAATATTCTAAAGATATACTTGGAAATG
>JABXJV010000274.1 GCA_013375355.1 Candidatus Helarchaeota archaeon | reverse complement strand
TTTTAACAGAAAAAATTCCATTTCAAAACACTAGGGAATTAATTATTATAAAGAATAGGTCGTTAAAATGCAAAATATAAAAAAATATATTGCGCTGTTTATATGTGTACTGTATTTTAGCAATATATTTTTGATTGCTTTTTCTTCTAATTATTCTATTTCCAATCTTAACCAAGACAGCGAGCTTAACAACTATCTAGACGGGTATATGTCTTACCTCTCTAATTCTAATTCAAAAAAATCTAAGAATGTTAATTCATTAATTCAAAAATATAAATTTATAGCTCCAAAATTTTTAAAATCTGAAATCAATAAATGGAGAAAAAACGTTGATCAATCAGATAGAAATTATAACGGATTAAATGATCTACTTGAACAAAAATTAGATGGAATTTTAGAATCAAATAAAAAAAATGAAAAATATAAAGAAGATTTTTTATCTAAAAGAGAAATTTTATCGAAAGAAGATATTTTAAAACGGGCTTTTGGCCAGAATAAGAAAAGTATTGAAAGTCTATCATATGATCATATTCCGTTAATTATTTATTTTCCTGCTGGTGATATTAATTCATTATTTTCGCTATTTGAAAATTTAGGTGGAGAAATTGAATCAAAATATACTTTTTCTATTAATGGTTTTGCGGGAAATATTGATTATAAAGGTCTAAGCTTATTTTGTGAAATACTAGAAAGTCAAAATGTGCCTTATATAGTTGAAGAGGATAGTATTATTGAAGCAAATTTATATTACAATTCAATAAATATGAATCTTCGTCCATACGTCTGGAACACTCTTTCTTATACTGGAGATGATCAAAGTTCGATTGCAATAATTGACACTGGAATCGATGATTCTCATAATTTT
Organism: Candidatus Helarchaeota archaeon; assembly: GCA_013375355.1. The sequence goes on along the minus strand of JABXJV010000274.1, from coordinate 15,100 downwards.
TTCCAACCAGGTTATTCTTCTGGAAACTTTAATTATAAATTAGTTGGTTGGAGGGATGAAATAAATGGCTTGACATCTCCTTATGATGATGCAGGTCATGGTTCTCACTGTGCTGGGATTTCGAGTGGGGAAGGATCCCCAACATTGGATGGAAATGGACGAACAGTCTCTACTTATAGTTTAGGGCTAGATTTGACTGGTTACATGGTTCCTGTCCAAACTATTTATATAACTGCTGCTAGATTTAATGTTACAGAACCTGGTGTAGTTGAAGTTCAATGTGAATTCACTGATTACACTCCAGGTTCTGATGCAGTTCATATTTATCCTTATCTCTACCGAGAAGAAACCGTTGTAGATTCATATATTACCTCATCCAGTTCTTGGAGTCATACTCTCTCTTATACTGCTACAGCAAGTACCCTTGGTGATTATTCTTTACGAATTGATTGGGTTTTTGATGATAACACCGGTGATGGATATGTCTATGATCCACACTTCCGATTTAGAGGAGAGATACACTGGCCCTTTAATCCGCCTTTGTTTGGTAGCGGGGATCCGTGGAAGGGAGTGGCATCGGATGCCCACCTTGTAGGAGTTAAAGTGCTTAATTCGGAAGGTAGTGGTACCACATCAGGTGTACTAAATGGAATAAATTGGGCTATCTCAAATAGAGTTGCTTATCATATTACTACTATGTCTCTAAGCTTGGGAGGTTCGCCAGGACAGACGAGTATTATCAATGCGGTGAATAACGCTGTCAATAATGGAATTGTAACTGTAGTTGCGGCGGGAAACTCTGGAGCACCTGGGAACAATATCGGATCTCCGGGCGATGCAGATAATGTCATTACAGTTGCTGCAATGAGCCAGACCGACCATGTGACTGATTATAGCAGTTCAGGCGGGTCGTCTTATACAGGAAACACAATTAAACCAGATATAATGGCCCCTGGCGGAAGTTATTATAAGTTTTTGACTTTTTCCACAGATACAAATGATAATGATGCAAGTGGGGAATATTCATCAGATGGTTTCCTTAATGATTTATATCCTGCCCTTGGAACTTCAATGTCAACCCCTGCTGTGGCTGGAGCCTCAAATCTCATAATTGATGCTATGGGTGGACATTCTAATTGGGGATACACAGGCACTGAAGCGAAGAGGGTCAAAGCATTATTACTGATGTCCGCTACTGAAACGTACCCGTTAACTAGAGAAATAACTACTAGCTTCAGTCCTTCATTAAATCGTGGTGGTAAGGACATTCATGAGGGTTATGGGAGGACAAATATAGACGTGGCATTAGAAGCTGTCTCTCAAGAACTAACATTAAGCTCCACTCAAAGTGCATGGCTTACTAGTAGCTTAATTAATCCATTTAAAAAGCATGGGCTTGGCTGTTATGTTGATCTAAATGGTGGTGATGACTATTACTTCACTCTTAAAGTCCCTTCAGGAGCAGATTTTGATCTTCACCTATATAGTGATACTCCCTCATCCATTGGCGAACCAATTATGGTAGCTTCGAGTACATCACCGGGAATTGGTGTGAATGAAATTTTTAATTATATACCTGCAACTTCAGGAAAATATTATTTAATAGCAAAAGCAATATCGGGGGAGGGTCTAGCACAAATATTTTGTAGAACTAATCAATTTACTCCGACTTTATCTAATGGATTGGTCAATCCTTCATCTGGAAATCAAACAACCCAATTTAATTTTAGTGTGGTTTATACTGACTTAGATGATAATCCTCCAGCATCAATCAATGTCTGGATTAATGGAACGCCATACCCAATGGAACAACAAAATGTATTAGATGATAATTATACTGATGGTTGTTCGTTTCAATCTTTAGTTTATTTACAACCTGGAACTTATAATTACCAATTTAAATGCGATGATGGAAAGTTTAATAATTCTACTATCATCTTCACTGGCATAAATGTCACTGGAATTAACTCATTTCAACCTATTCTAACTGGAGGAATTGTTAATCCTTCGGAAGGATCCGCTCAAACAACTACATTTGCCTTTAGTGTGACTTACTCGGATGTAGATAATAATGCTCCCGATTTTATTAATATAACTATAAATTCGACAACTTACTCAATGGTACAACAAAATCCACTAGATACAAATTACATGGATGGTTGCATTTACATTTTTTCTACTACCCTAGATGAAGGGAGTTATAATTTTTATTTTAATTGTTCTGATGGGGTGTTTCAAAACAATCTAGGTCCTTTTATAGGACCTGTTGTAAAACTTGCCATTAAGGTTGCAATTCTAGAATCTATAGGAACTCAACCCGCTAATGTAGGATTATGGGATGATCTAAATATAAATTGGCCTAATTATGGACCTAGACAATTAATTATTGATTATATCTCCTTAAATAAACCTGCTATTAGCTACACAGATTTGATTAATTCGCAAGCTGATGTAATTGTTCTGCCAAATGCGTGGGGTAGTTATGATTATACACCCGACGAAGTTAGTGCAATTATTCAGTATGTTAAAAGTGGTAGAGGAGTAGTTGCAACTGCTTCTACATTCTATTCCGCTCCAAATAATCTTCAACTAGCCCCAATTTTTGGAATGGATTCAAGTATGAGTACTAGTATGGTAACTCAATTCAATCAGCTTGAGATTGATCCCCTTTCAACTGGTATTGGTTCTTCTACTCTGTTTTATAATTTAAGTTCACCCTTAGAATCGTATATGGGATATACTTTAAGTGGATGGAGATTGAATTTGTCTGATCCGGGAATCTTGGCAGCAACTTATATTGGAGCACCTGTTCAAATTTTAAGCAGTGTATTTACAGGGGCGGCGGTAATTTATCATCAAAGTGGATTGACTGGACAAGGGAGAGCAATTTATTGTACGCATTTAGATATTTTCGATTATGGTAGTTCATGGACTGTAAATGAAACTCAATTATATTATAATGCTTTATTATACGCCAGTGGTGTAGATATCCCAAACTCTGCCCCAACCCTATCGTCGGGTTCTGTTGTACCTGCAACAGGTGATCAAATGACCCAATTTAATTTTTCAGTTACTTATACTGATTTAGATAATAATCCACCTCAATATATTAATGTCTTAATTAATGGAACACCACATTCCATGGAAAAACAAAATCTTCTAGATACAAACTACACCGATGGATGTGTTTATCAATATTTAACCTTTCTCCAACCTGGAAATTATAATTTTTCTTTTGAATGTGCTGATTGGAAGAGTTCCAATTCAACTGATGTTTATACTGGCTTAAATGTAATAGAAACCAATGTAAATCCTCCTTTATTGAGTAGTGGGCAGGTCAATCCTATTACAGGTTATGAAAATATCACCACATTCATATTTTCAGTAAATTATACAGATATAGACAATAACGCTCCAGATTATGTAACCGTAACGATAAATTCTACTGTTTATTCTATGAATAAGCAAGATATACTTGATGAGTATTATCTAGATGGATGTATTTTCAATTTTTCTACAACATTAAATGATGGAATCTATGAATTCTATTTTAATTGTTCTGATGGAACATACCAAAATAGTGCTGGTCCTTATATAGGACCAAATGTCGAAGCCATAATATTTTTTAATCAAACCAGATTGGATGGTGTTCAAATTGGCACAGTAATAACCCATGGGGAAGATAATCCCAGAACAATATATCCTAATTTGATTACTGATTTAACTCAGCGTGGAGCAACAGTTTCTGATATTACTTCTACAATTACTTCAAGCCTTCTATCAAATTATAATATAATTTGGTTTGATGAATACGGTTCTAGTATGACCATAAATGAACTTAACGCGATTGAGCAATGGGTTGACAGTGGAGGGAAGTTTATTATCACGGGCGATAATATGGGATCTGCTATTGGTTTAGCCCAAAGATATAATATTAATTATGGAAGTTCTGCGGGTGGAGGAACTACTAATATAATCTACCCTCATCCAATAACGATTGGTGTAACTCAGGTGACCTTTCCTTCTCCTATGTCAAGTTTAGATATTTCATTACAGCCTAATGCGGATTTATGTGTTGAATTGAATAGCTATGATATGGTTGTAGCTATGAGATCTGGAGCTGGTGGATTCGTGATCATTGTTGATGAAGATGTCTTGACAAGTTATACATCTGCAGATAACCATTTACTCTTTAATAATTCATTTGGATGGCTTGCATCTCTTGAAAACCAATATCAACCCACTTTAACAGCAGAATCCGTAAATCCACTAAGCGGAAACCAATCTACTCAATTTACTTTCTCTGTCTTGTATACTGATTTAGATAATAATCTGCCTCAATATATCAATGTCTTAATTAATGGAACACCATATCAGATGGAAAAACAAAATCCTTTAGATATAGTTTATAGTGATGGTTGCATCTATCAATTTTTAACTTATTTACAGCCTGGCGTTTATTCATATTCATTTGAGTGTTTTGATGGTCTATTCTACGAATCAACAATTACACATACGGGGTTAGTAGTTAATGAGGTAAATACCGCTCAACCTGAACTTATAAACCCGCAAGTAAATCCTGAGATCGGAGATGACTCCACAATCTTTAATTTTACTGTATTATATTATGATGCAGATAATAATTTCCCGAATTTTATTGAAATAACAATTAACACTACAACTTATTCAATGCTATCGAGTATTCCATTTGACCAAAATGTAATGGATGGCAAATCATATTATTTCAATACATCTTTAGATTTTGGATTTTATCAATTCCAGATTAATTGTTCAGATGGAACGTATACAAATTCAACGGGGTGGAACATTGGTCCTGAAGTTACTCCATTTTCAAAAGGTGGAAATATTACCCTCTTTAACGATGATTTTGAGAATGGTTTATCAAAATGGGAAACAATTACAGGTCTATGGCACTTAACTGATACCTCTAGTACATGGCCAAATCCATGTCATTCCCCTATACACTCAATGTGGTTTGGACAAGAATCAACTGGAAATTATGATACTGGAAACCGAGAAATGGGTGAAATGATTTCTATTCCAATAGATTTATCTGCAGTTGACCAAGCATATTTAGAGTTTTATCATTGGAGAGAAGGTGAAGCTGGTTGGGATTATTCATATGTTTATATATCAGTGAATGGTATTTCTTGGAATCTGCTTTATCAGAGTGATGCGATGATTTCTCCATGGGAAAAATTAACTTTTAACATATCACAATATTGTGGCTATAGCTCTGTAAAAATAAGATTTTATTTTGACACTCAAGATGGACTATTTAATAATTTTAGAGGGTGGTTAGTGGATGATGTTATTGTTTATTCTAATAAAAGTAATCCAATAGTTGAATTATTGATGCCAAATAATAATAGTTCTGTATTTAATGGTTGGATTAACTTCAATTGGTCTAGTTTAGAATTAGCATTTGGTACCGTCAATTATACTTTACAAATCTCAAATTTATCTGATTTCTCTAATATTATTTATGAATTAGAAAATATTGTCGAAACACCAACTATTACATCCGTTTTTTTATCAATAGAATTTCCTTCAGGTCAGTACTATTGGCGTGTCTGTCCTACTTATGGACCATTTAAGGGAAATTGGTCCAATTATTTTACCTTCAATCTAATTCTTAATGATTATGTGCCAAGCTTAATTTCAGGCAAAGTGATACCATCTACTGGTGACCAATTTACTCAATTCAATTTTAGTGTGATTTACTCAGATCAAGATAATAATTCTCCTTTCTCTATTAATGTGTTAATAAATGGAATACCATACGCTATGGTAAAACAAGATATATTTGATTTCGATTATACAGATGGTTGTATTTATCAATATCTGACGTATCTCTCCCCAGCCATTTATAATTATTCTTTTTTGTGCTCTGATGGCAAATTTACTAATTCAACAGGTATTTATGTTGGATTGATGGTTAACGAATCAAATATTTTTACACCCCAACTACTAAATCCGCTAGTTTCCCCTGATATAGGAAATAATTCCACATTATTTATTTTTACTGTAACTTATTTAGATTTTGACAATAATTTTCCAATTTATGTAAATATAACAATAGATACCTTAACATATTCTATGTTACCAGTGAATCCATCTGATTTTAACGTCATGGATGGTAAAGACTATTATTTCATTACAACCTTAAATTACGGAATTTATCAATTTCTGATTAGTTGTTCAGATTTCTCCTTTACAAATTCAACTAGCTGGATAAACGGTCCTGAAGTTAATCCTTTCTATGGATTATCTATGGGAAGTATTGTTATAAATGAAATCTATGCAGGTGCTCCTGATTATATTGAATTATATAATTATGGTTCAGATATGGATATGACAGGGTGGAGTATTCAGATATATGATGCTGATTTACTTGATGCGACATATTATTTTCCAAATGGTTGGATATTCCGAAGTAATTTTGTGGTTGTAGTACATGAAAATTCCGGAACCAACACAGATACTGATTTATATACTGGATGGAATATAATGTGGCATGATAGAACCATTGCTGCTGGACTTTTTGATGATTCTAGTGCGCATGTCGATTGGCTCCAAACAAGTACTTTTACTGGTTCTAGACCTGGAGATGTGGAATGGGTACAAGATGTTGGTCTTGTAATTAATCAAAATTATGCCTATAGAACTAGCGACTTTGATACAAATAAAGCCTCAGATTGGACAGTTTCATCTCTCGGGTCGCCAGGTTCACTGAATCCTGGTCAAACAGGAACAGGTTCTTATTCATTAAATCTTCTAAGTCCCTCTAATGGCAGTACCCTATTTAGTGGTTTAATTGATTTTCGATGGACTAGTTTAGAACCATATTTTGGTCCAGTGAATTATACTTTACAAATTTCAAATTTTTCTGATTTTTCCAATATTACTCATGAAATCGAAAAAATTACAGAGACACCAAGTATTTCAAATATTTCCCTTTTAGTAAATTATTCCCCAGGTCAATATTATTGGCGAGTTTGTCCTACTTATGGTCTATTTAATGGAGAATGGTGTTCATATTTTACCTTTACTATTCAACAAAATATTTTTGCACCAAATATAAGTTCTGGAAGTGTTGATCCAAATAATGGTAATCAATTTACGTTATTTACTTATAATGTAATTTATACGGATCAAGATAATAATCCTCCTACATCCATCAATATAATAATTGATGGAATACCATACATGATGTCCAAACAAAATCCGCTAGACTCCAATTATATGGATGGATGTAATTTTATATATCAAACGAACTTAAACCCAGGAGTTCATACATTTTCTTTTAATTGCTATGATGGCATTTTTTCAGCAAATGATGGACCCTATAGTGGACCAAATGTAGAAGAATTAGATATATTAAATAATTATCGAATGATTCCCGGTTATAGTTATACTTGGATAGATGCTACAGTTGGCACTCGCTGTAATTTGGATGGAATGGACGATTCTTCCCAATTAATAAGTCTGCCTTTTACTTTTCCCTTTTATGATGGGGAATTTAATAGTATTTGGGTTTGTACAAACGGTTTTGCTAGTTTTGTGGGTTATACTTCGTTTATTAACGTTCCATTTCCTACTAGTTCTTATTATAATATGATCGCCCCATATTGGGATGATTTAAGAGCTGCTAATCCTTGTAATATATATTATAGAACTTTGTCATCTCCAAATCGATTTGTTATAGAATGGAAAGATATCTATTCTTTTGGGGGATCTATGGTTGGATCATTTGAAATTATTTTATATGAAACAGGAGATATAATATTTAGTTACGATTATCTAGATTACGCATCAAGTTATACGTGTGGATTAAATTACGGGTATGATACATATTATTATAATAGCTATACTGGTCTAACTACTTCGACTAATGATTTCTCGATATATTTTGAATATGGAACAGGTACTCCCCCAGAAGATCCACCTGATGAGCAACCCATTTTTGATCCAAAAATATTGGCCGCTTTATCCCTCATATCGGATTTTAATTTCAATATTGGTCCAATAGTGGTCTTATTAATAATAGTATTTTCTATTCTTATTGGAGGGATAATTTTGGGTAGAATTTATAGTCGGAATAATGTTACAGAAGAACCTTCAATTTCAAGACAATCAAAAAGAACTTGGGATCCTAAATTTATTGGAAGGGTAAAAAGTTCTAAAGCCACTTATACATTTGCTCAGAGAAAGAAAGAAGTAAAAAATATTGAAAAGGCCAATATTTTTAAAAGAATGGCAGAAGTCTTCAGGGAATCAAAAAATTATCAGAGAGCTATTGATTATTATGAGAAAGCGGCTAATCTTAATCCATTTGATAGAGAGACCAAATTTATATTAAATCAATTAAGAACTGCATTAAAATCTGCAGAAGGAGGGAATGTGATTATCACTCCTCCTCCTAAAGTACTTGTTACTCCTCCTCCTGAACAAAAAAGGGAAAACTGGTATATTATGGGTTTAAGAGTCTTTGATGAAGGTGAATATGAGTATGCTTTGCAATATTTCAAAAAAGAAATCGAAATTAACCCAAACTCTAGAGAAGCTTGGAGTAAAATGGGAATAACTTATGGAAGGTTAAAAAACTATCAAAAAATGGTGGAATGCTATAAAAAAGTTATTGAAATTGATCAATCAAATGAAAAATCTTATCCTAAATCAGATTTATCAAAAATAAATCTTATAAAAAATGAGAATTTAATGAAAAGTAAAAAACCGCAAATAAAGCAAGTCTTGACTCCTAAAAGCGAGCAAATCACACAGAAATCTATTTTATTAACTTTAGATGAGCCAGAAAAAAGAAAATCTACAGCTAAAAATTGTTATGTCAAGGGTTTTGAGTTTTTATTATTGAAAAATTATAATAAAGCCATTAATTATTTTACAAAGGCTATTAAAATAGATCCTGAATTTAAAGAAGCTTGGTTTGAATTAGGAAAATGTTATTCAAAAACAGGAAATCTTCAAAAAGTAATTGATTGTAATTTAAAGGCAATTGTAATCGATCCTAAGTTAAAAAATGCTTGGAATTTTTTGGCTGCCACTTATTTAGCATCAGGTAATTACCACAGAGCAATTAAATGTTATGAAAAAGTAGTTGAAATTGATCCCAAATTAAAAAATGTCTGGAATATTTTGGGATTATTTTCTTATTACTATAAAGATTACGAAAAAGCAATTGGAATTTATAAAAAAGTTCTAGATATTGACTTATATGACAAAGAAACATGGAGTAAAATTGCTAAATGCTATGGTAAATTAGGGGATCATCAAAAAGTGATTGATTGTTGCAAAAAAGCTGTTAAAATCGATCCCTTGGATAAAAGAGGATGGTATAACCTTGGTGTTGCTTATTTAAACTTGAAAAATTATAATAAATCTTTCCAATCTTTCACAAATGCTAATAAAATTGATCCACAAGATGAAAAAATAATAGAAATTTTGAATTCATTAAATAACAAAATTTCAAATAATGAGAAAAATATCACTCTTAAATTTGAACAGAAGCCTATTTTTACTGAAGAAATGCTAGATGAGGACGTTAAAAAATGGTATAAGATGGGAAATTTATTCTTTCATTTACAAAGTTACAAAAAAGCAATAGATTTTTATAAAAAAGTTATTGCAAAATATCCTCAATTCAAAGATGCTGTGTATAGAATTAGTATCTCTTATGGACGATTAGGAAACTTACCAAAAATGATTGAATATGGTAAAAAAGCAAAAAATATCAACCTTTCGAACAATCGATAAGTATTAAATTTAATCTAAATTTTCTCTTACTGCTTTTAGAACCTTTTCAATGAATTCTGATGATAATTTATCATTTTCATCTAATAGATTGGCATAAGAAAACCCCGATCTATCAAAATGGCCCCCACCACCAAATTCCTCTGCTATTTTTTTAACATTTATATCGTGGCTTTTTATACTTACTAACTGAAAACGAGGGTTGACACCAAATACAATATCCGCGTTGAAATTTTTTAGCAAATAACGAGTCTGCTTGCCTGTAGCAAAAAATGGTGAAAAAGAAATTACAACTTTAACTCTTTTTATTTGAAATTCTCTTGCTCTATCTTCGAGCTTTTTATATTCAATTTTTTCTTCTTTTAAGTAAATATTATATTGTTCTTGAATCCACTTATTCTTAAACTCCCCCTTAGAAAGCAATTCTACAATTTTCTGAATATTTTTCCGATTATTTTGATTTATTTCTATTATTGCCTGCAAACGATCAGATTCAAAATTCTCAATTGTGTTGTCCCTAAAATATCCAAGTTTTGCAATTTTCTTGGAAATTTCATCATCAGGAAGAAAGATTTGTTGTGTCAATTCGGCAGCAACAGTTTTATCAGTTGCATGAATAAAATTTTTAATATATTTCTTTAGTTCTGCTTTATCAGGTTCCGATATTAAGTGATGGTCAATCCAACATACGTTTTTCATTTTTCCCAAGATTTCATAAACTTCTCTATATGATTCATTAAATCCAATGTCTGTTATATATAAAATATCTGGATTTAAATCAAAGATCTTTTTAATAAATTCATTAAATTCACTATAAAATGTTTGGAAACAGATAATATTAGGGAATTTTCTTAATAATATTGCCTGTGCGCCAATTCCATCAACATCTTCTATATGCGTTAAACTAATTAGATGTTTTCTTGGATTGTTCATATTTTAAAATCCTGTATAGTTTTTTTCTTCTATTATGTATTTCTTAGCAAATTTTTTAAATCGTTTGGTCCCTTGTCCTTCAGTTATTGTCTTTATTACCTTGTCTACATCAAAAAATTTCATCCCACCAACAATATCAACTCCAGCTTTAAATAGAGGGTCTGGAAGCATTCCCATTGTAGGTCCAATCATTGCTGTTCTTGCCTCATCAACCAACTTGAGTATACCGTCAATTGTATTATTAATAAGGGTAGTACCAGTTATGATCGCAACATCCACATTCTCCAATACAGAGGAATCACTAGTTATATCTACACCTTGAAATTTTCCCAATTTTTCTGGATCTTTTTCAACAATTATTAAGCTTTTCACTTTAGTAACAATTTTTGGGACCATAGGTCTAAATAGTCCTACCATTCCCACTTTATCGGATTTTTTTATTTGTAATTTATCAAGGACATCATTTTCAAAGTTAAATCCAAAAGAATTTTCTTCAAAAATATGTTGTGAATAGGCATTAATGGCAGAAATTCCTAATACTCTATCTATTATTATATCTGATTCGGAAAAATCTACTAATTTTGGTAAAGTATAAGATGATAAATCACCCCATTTATTAGTTAAAAAACAATCTTTTGAGTAGAAATTAACCAAAGAATGGCTAAGACCTATTTGATCATTAATTAATCTAACACATGAGTAGATTAAACCTAAAATTACCTGTTTAACTTTAGGTGGGGGACTCCTATCGTAATTATCTCTAATCAATTTTAGAAGTTCATTCAAAATTTTTGGCATATCTACATCCTTCCGCTATTTACTTAAAGTTGTTTAAAAGATTTAGCATTTTATTATAAACATAAATTCCTGCAACGGGAGAAAATGATACGATTCCAGTCTCATAACCTCCTCTAAAATATTCTTCTGGTGGATATAGATATCCAATCCAATCATTACCTAGTTCAATAATAAAGGTCTTTTTAATCGGTGATTTGGATATTACTTTTTTACCTAAATCGACAAATAATTCTCCAGGAACACTTAAAATTAAAATATCATTTATCTTAATGGCTTGTAATTCAGTTTGAAAATACCAATTCCCCCTTTTCTTAACGAAACTGACATATGACATATTTGAACGATTGTAATTCAGAAGGGTTGTAATTAATAGTTTTTTAAATATGAAAGAGATGTGTCTCATTATAGATTTCCTTGAATTATCCTCCATCATATCTTTAAGTGGGATATTAATAATTTTTGAGACAACCTTAATATCTTTTATTTCGGAACAGTTTATAGTTTTTGCGATTTCTAAAGCACTTTCTCCCAATGAGTAACCAATCCTAATAGTAGTTTTATAATTCCCTAATCGATTAAACTCACCATAGCTTGACTTGCTAAGTCTTTCTTTTGTTATCAAATGAAAAGGTTCATTTTCAGGATACAAATTTGGATTAAGATCACCACAAGGACCGTTAGTATACATTGAAAAGACTTTATTCTTTGTTAAGTCCTTTATTCTGCGAACTAAATATCCTGGAAATTCACCTGTTAGTAGTGTATTATCCCTTGGTAGAGTAGTTACGTGACAAGCGTAATTAGTTAGTAATCCTCGCATTTCCCCATCATCAGAGTTGACTCTTAAAACGCTTAAATCATATTTCGTATCTTTCTGTGGATCCCTTCTGTTTAACATAACTCTTTTTTCAAAAATCCTTTTTTCTAGACCAATTTTACCGGGTTTTGCATTCTTTTTGGCCAAAACTGCCGATTTTACAATTTTTAATTCAATTTGAGTCATCATTTTTAAGTTAAATGTGGGAGTGAAAAAACCTTTAATGTCAAAAAGTCCTAAAGTGTCTGGACCACTATGGTTATGATGAGAGGAAATTAAAATATTTTCAGGCCTAACACCAGTTTTTTCAGAGATTTTTTTCCTCATCCTTTGAATGAACCTATAGTAAATACAAACAACTTCAACAGAAATTATTATGGTTTCTTCTTTTCCATCTGAAAAATACATTGCTCTTGCAAATAACTCGTCATGGACTCCTGTAGAGTATCTTGTGGGTGCATATCCTCCCATTGGGACACTTTTTGCTTTTGGAGTAATTTTTACCTCAGAGAAGCCAATATTAGACATTTTTTGAATTTCCCACAATCTTAAACATTTAGAACTTAATATGTAAAATCATAATTTTATCATTAAAAATATATTATAATTAATTTTGATCAATTATTTCGAGAACCTTTTTGAACTCATATATCAAAAAATAGTAATAAGGATACATATTTTAATCAATTATTTGAAATAATTTATTTTTCAACTTCGTTTTTTTGTAAATTTTGAATTTTAGACTTTTTCTTAAGTCATAATATGAAATATCTTTTTCTAAATTATGTTTAAAACCTTTTAGGGATGATGTTTAAGATCGAATTGAATTGGCTTTATAAGTATAACACAAAGTCAAGTTTACTTAAAAGATTTATGTTAAAATTGAATCGACTTAATAGGTTTATTATAAACTAAAGTTAACTTAAAAGGTTTATGGTAAAATTGAATTAACTTATTAAATTTACACAGCCTTATAAATAACTTTTCTATTAGATAAATGTTATATTTATGATATATAACAAAAACTAATTTAAAAAAATGGTGAAATTCTATGGGCAAAAAGGCGGCCATTGGCCTTATTTTAATAATAGGTTTCGCTGGTGGCGTAGCTGGCTGGTATTTCTTTTTACGACCGAAAGAAGCCGATTATTCAGGACTTCTACTTCTGCCCCTTCTACTTCCAGAAATTCCAACACCTCCAGTTAATATTGAATCGTCAGTAGTTAATAACACTAACCATGGCGTTGGTATATTTGCTGGATCTTATAGTATGAAAAACATATTTGCACCTACGGTTCCTACTTTTCCAGATCTTGAAATTCCTCTTATAGGAAAAATTGAAGTAAAGAATACAACAGACGATAACGGTACAACTTATATTGGAACTAGTCAATTCCGCTATATCAATTTATTTGAAGACGCAAAGCTCAAAATGACAAACGTGAGTTATCCAAACTTAGAAATTAATTGTTTCGGCAAATCTAAACTTACAATTGACAATTGTACTATTGGTTCCATATATGCTCGTGATTATTCCACAGTTACAGTAAAGAATTCATCCGTGACCACTATCTTCGATATGGATCCAATCTTTTCGGCACTATATGAGGTATTAGATGTCGATGCAGATGCAATAGATAGTAAAATAAAAATTTTACAGGGTTCAAATGTAGGGGCAGTTATAATAACAGCGGGAGCAGATGCTGAAATTGATAGCAGTACTGTAGGTTTTATGCAAGCTGCAAGTTCGGATTCAGCAAAACCATCTGTTATAAATATAACTAATTCAATATTCGGATTTAATATTACCTTAGGAGCCTCTACAGACACAACAATTAATACACTGAATATTGCAGGTGGAGTCCCTCCTGGAGTTCTTAGATTAGAAGGTGACGCAAGGGCATTAGCAACGAGTCTAACTGTTTACGCTGTTATGGTAGTTCAAGGAGCATGGTGCAATTTAACTAATTCTGCCGTTACAGGTTTAGCCTATGGTGTAATATGCGGTTTTGGAACAACTACTATTAATAATTTCGCTCCATCAGGTGCATTTTATCAAAATAACACAGTACTTACTGGTACTGTAATCTCAGAGGCAATGAAGATATGCGTATCCGTATTAGCGGTTAGTGCAACGGCGATTATACAGAATTGTGGAGGACCAATATACCTAGATAGTGTAATGGCTGTTGGTACTGGTATAGTGACAATGGATAATAGCGCTTCAAATTACACTATTGGCAGGGATTCTTCTAGCCTTAATATTTCGAATTCGAACTTAACGGCTGTAATATTAGAAGACAATTCCCAAGCCCAGATTAATACATCAACTGTTCCAGGGACAATGGTAGGTGTTAGCGCAGGGGGTGTAGCCCTAATGTTTCCAGTAGGAATACGAATGTCTGATAATTCCATCCTATACTTGTCGAATTCAACTGCCTTTGCTATAACAGCAGGAGATTCTTCTCAATTATACATGGACAATATTACAATTACATTACAAATGGACATTGAGACAAAGGGTATAGTCCGCTTAACAGATACAATTGGGAATAATTGGATTCTATCATTAGAAGTAGGTATGGGTAGTCAGGGTGAGCCCGTTGGTGACGTCTTAATTCAAGGTGCAAGAATAATGCAAGCGAGCGTTCAAGGTACCGCAGTAGTTAATTTTACTAATTGTGACTTTACATTTGGTATATTATTAGGAGGCATTATTGTTTCGGTGGGTACGGCTGTAATAATGTATGGTATTCAAGT
>JABXJV010000273.1 GCA_013375355.1 Candidatus Helarchaeota archaeon | reverse complement strand
ACAAAAGAATTTGAAAAAAATTTTAATATTGATCTTAAAAAAATTTGATAAAATAAGTTCGAAAAAAATTAATTTTGAAAAAGTTGGATCTTCAAAAAATTTTGAACTCGAAAAAATTGAAAAAAAAATTTCTTAAAAAAAATTCAATTTGAACTTCAAAAAAATTTGAAAAAAAAATTCGAAAAAATTAATTTTGAAAAAGCTGGATCTTCAAAAAATTTGAAAAAAAATAATTAGAAAAAAAATTGATTTTGAAAAATTTTGATTTTAAAAAATTTGAATTAGATTAAAAAAAATATCAAAATACAAACTATAAAAAATTAAAAAAAATGGATTAAGATCTAAAAAATTTTAAAATAATTTTTCTTGACGACTTCGCATACCCGCTTGCCAAATTTTACCTTCTAAGTCTGCATCCATAACATTGCCAACTTTTTCTAAAGTAATAGTGTCCCATGAGCAGTTAGTAGCACAAATTCCGCATCCTATACACAAATCTTCTCGGATGGTAATAAAAGAATCGGAAAGATCTTCCTTTTCGCCATAGTTGAGAAAAATTGCATTAACAGGACATAAACTTATACATTTTTTACATCGTTTGCATTTATCATTATCTATTTTAGGAAAGTAATTCGATTTAGCAATAGCTTTATTTATCAATTTATATTTGTTCGCCGTTCCAAGAAAACCACAACAGTCATCACAGCAATTACAGATAAACGTGAATTTATCTGATTGATTATTTATAACGTGTACTAATCCTGCTTCTTCAGCCATTCTTAATACTTCAATTCCATCTTCGACTGTTAATTCTCGCCCTATCCCTTCTTTTATTACATAGTCTGCTGATGAATTTAAATTAAAACAAACATCAATTGGTTTATCACAACCATCTCCTAAGATTCCATGGAATATTCTACAAGGACAAGGCATGACGGCTATTTTCCACGAGTTCTGGAGAATCTGCTTAACATCTTCAAATATTAATACCTGGCTCTTTCCGACTTCAACACCTTGATTAATTTCAATTGTTTTTTCCAATGGTTTAATACTGGGAGCAACTCGAGAAATTGGATAATTTGACGCCATACTCATAAAATTACTCTCTAATGGAAGAAATGCTTTTGCAGCTTCTCTCAACTCATCCATACTATTAAATTTGCTTGCAAAATACCATTCAAATAATCCAGGGAACAACATTGGAATTGTGTACATCTTTTTATTCAATTTTTTATTATACCAGGTGAATATTAGGCCTTTTTTAGCAAGTTTATCTAAAGTTTTTTTAACTTTTTCTTCGGGTTCTTTCGTTTTTTTAGCTATTTTTTCAATAGGATATGAATCCATCATTGAAGTCCCAAAAACCGATACAATTTTAGCTTCTTCAGGAGTAAACCAAAATTTTAATATTTTTAAAAGATCTTTTCTCATTCCTTTAGGCAGCATTAAGGCATCAGCAATCTTCTTATAATATTTATCATTATTTTCCGTCAAAGTTAAAACCCATATATGTTAAAATCCTTGTTTAATTCAAATAAAAATTGATTAATAAACTATTTTCAATTTGAAATAATTCATTTTATACAAAAGTGATTTTCTAAAAACAAATAGAATTAATGTAAAAAAACTAGGTGAATAAAAGAAGAATTTAAAAAAAGAAAATTGGAAAAATTTTATTATTTTTTCTTTAAAGACCTATAAAGTTCTCTTTGAATTATATGTTTCTGAACGTCTGTAGTTCCTCCAACGACCCACATGATGGGACCCATTCTATGAAATACGGCGGCTTGTTTTGCCCTATACGCGACTCCCTCACCCGCTAAAGTTAATAACATGCCTTCTGAAACATCAAGCAGCATTTCAGATCCGTATGCGAATGCCATCGAAGCCGAAATTGTTGCTGCGCGATCATGCTTATCGATATATCTTGCGGCTTCAAGAGTTAATAATCTTGCAGCTTGGATTTTTGTGTAAGCATCTGCTATTCTGAAACTAACTGCTTGCTGTCGAGATATTGGTCTACCAAATTGAACTCGCTCGTTAGAATATTTTAATGCTAAATTAAATGCCTCTTGGGCAAATCCAACGCAATCGGCAGCCATTCCACATCTCTCTTCGTTCAATTCTGACATTAATATATCCCAACCTTGTCCTTCTGTACCTAATATCATATTTCCTGGAACTACCATCTCATCAAATTCCATACGGACATTAGACGCTCCTTCCATACCTGCTAAATCAAATTGCTCAACAATATTAAATCCTTTTGTACTTTTTGTATCAATAAGAAGTCCAATCAATCTTTTTCTGGGATCTTTATCTTCAATATCTTCTAAGACTGCAAATAGTGCAACTAGTTCTGCAACTCCTCCATTAGTAATATATTTCTTATGTCCATTTACCACATAGTCGTCTCCTTCCTTCTTAACTTTAGTTTGCATTCCTGCTAAATCTGAACCTGCTAGATCTTCGGTCATTGCAATACAGCCAAGGTATTCGCCGCTACATATTTTTGGCAAATATTTTGTCTTTTGTTCTTCAGAACCATAGAAAGATAAAGGCATTCCGAATAAGGTCGCTGTAACTAACCGAGTAAGTTCTAATGCCCCATTTATCTTAGCCACTTCTTCCGCCACAATTGCTTCTCCTACCATTCCGCGTTCCGTACCACCAAATTTCTTTGGATGAATAGAACCAATTAGACCCTTACTTCCCAAAAGCTTAAGTGCTTTCCTTAATGGTTCAAAATCATGAGTCCTTCCTCCTTCGATAATATCATCAACAAAAGGAGGCATCTTATCTTGTACAAAATCATGAACTTCTTGCCTAAATTTTTGCTCTTCATCAGTATAAAACACACTTGGTTTCAAATTCAAAACCTCAATTATTATTTGAAAAAAGAGTAACACATTGAGTAATAAAAATTTTTATTAATATAAGAGAAAACAGACCAATGGTAGTTAACACATGAAAAAATCAAAAAAATCACTGATTTTTATTTCATTTATTTGTATATCTTGCATATTTTTGACAATAACCCCGATAAATAGAAATAATTCAATATTAGACCAAATTCTCTATTGGGCTGTCCCTTCAATAAGAACCCCCATTCATAGACCCATTTCTCCTAAAAATGGAGGAAGTAATAAATCTTTAATCTTAGTACATGGTCACGATGCTAGCTCTGGCGTATTTGATCGATGGAATGATTCAAATATTTATGCAAATTACTATAATAAGGTTGTTGCTATAAATTATTATTGGGATGGAAGCAGTCCTAAACCTAAAAATTATATAGGAAATGATACTCCTATAACTTTGGAGACAGATATTTCAAATATAAGTTATGGCCTTTTCATTTATTTAAATTCATCAAATTTCACCGATGTTGACTTTCTTTGTCATTCTATGGGTGGTATTGTTGTTCGAGGATTAATTTGTAATTATTATCAAAATTTAAATAATAGTGGTATTAATATAGATGATGTAATCACGATGGGAACACCAAACCAGGGATCACTAGCTGTTGCCTTTCGGAAAGGTTCCCATCCATTTCAAGGTTTGTTAAATTGGCTAGTTTATTTTAGAATCCTTCTCATTATTGAAGATACCATTGCAAGTCTGTTAATTAGTCATGTCTATCATCATATTTTGGATTTAAATTATCAGCTAATCCAAATCAGAAAAAATAGTCCATTTTTTGAGACTTTAAAAGTTGCTGGAGATGAAACTCCATACGATGCAAATATCACTTGGACTACAATAGCTGGCAGGTTACTTTTTGATTACATTGCCTATTTCCAACATATGGAAGCTGAATTCACCATTTTTGAATATGATGATTGGGAACGAGGAAAAAACATTTTGTATTTAAATTTATTACAACAATTGTTTCTTTGGATGGATTTAGGAACTGATGGTTTAGTGGCTCCACGCAGTGCAAAATTAAAAGGTGCTCAAAATTTTGTTTGGGATTATGAATCTCATGGGTCTCTTCTTACACCCAGTTCATCAAGAAAAAATTTTGTTGTAGATCTGTTAACTGATAAAATTTAAAGGTCTTTACCGTGGATAAATTAAAAAAAGAAAAACAAGAACATCCTAAATTTGAAATTGGAGGGTATCTATTATTTGCAATCGGGAGTTTTCTATTTTTTCTAGGTATTTGTCCAATCTTCGGTTTTTCAATTCCTTCCATAAATTTAAAGGGAATGTTAAGAAGTTCATTAGATGGATGGTTAATTTATGGCATTATGAACTTTTTAGATCTACTAGGAGATCTTATATCATTTTTTAGATGGCATAATCTGTTAGATATCATTAATATTTCACTACTGTTTACTGTAAATATTCTATTATTTTTTGGTGGTGTAATTTCCTTTCAAAGAAAGAATAAAATTGGACTAATTGGTACAATACTCTTTATAGTTGTTTTACTTTTAGTAATTGTTGACTTATTCGCTGAGAATTTGATATTTCAACTTCCCTTCCCATCAGAACCGAATATAATTCTTCATATAATCGACACAAATATCATAATTATTATAGCATTAGGATTTCTAGGCGGATATTTCTCCTATTTTAAAAAATAAAATCCTTATTATAATAATAGGAATGAATAGAAAGTGCAAAATATCACAGCTGTTTATTTTCACGATCTTTTTAACAAAAAAATTTGGGATATAATAAATAACAAATTCCAAAACTATCCTGGGGTAATGGAAAATGAATTGAAGATAGAAAATGTCAAATTACTTGAGCCAAAATTAATTCCTGAAAGTTTATTGCTTAGAGTTCACACAAAGAAATATTTCGAACGTCTCAAAACTAGGTGGGATTATGAAGGGGCACGTTATACCATTGGTGGATGTGTAGAAGCAGCAGAAAGGATAATAAAAGGGGATTTTAGAAATGCTTTATGCTTTGGAGTGGCTGCAGGACATCATGCAGAAAGAGATTCTGCTTGGGGAGGGACTTATACATCAGTTTCTGGAGCTGTAATTGTAAATCTTGAAGAAAAATTCGGAGATATCAAAGCTGCAATATTAGATACAGACTCGCATCATGGAAACGGGACCAGAGATGTTACTATGGGAAATCATAATATCCTTCATGTTTGCTTTTGTAGTTCTAATCGAATAGAAGATGAAAAGACAAAAATTTGTGTTAATTCGGGCTATTCGACTACCGATAAGGAATATTTAGAAAAAGTTGATAAAGAATTCATTGATCGTATTAAAAAATTCCGTCCAAATATAATTTTACATTTATTAGGACATGATACTGCATATGGTGATTATGGAGATCGCGGATTAAGTAAAGAATTTTTCCTAGAATTAGTAAAAAAAGTAAAATCTGAGGCGGAAAAGGTTTGTGAAGGTAATTATTTAATTAACACTCATGGAGGGTCTTCTTTAAGTATTTGCGAGTATATACATCCTCAAATAATTAAAATCCTTGCAGATAGATAATAAAACGAAAAAATTTCTATATAAAGATTATAAAAAAAAGAATTATAATCTAGGATCTAAGTGCTCTTTTCCTCCTGGTTCATGTCCACATTCTGGTAAATAACATGTTACATTTTTGAATGTACATGTATCTTTACAACTTGGACAAATACCCTCATTTGGTGGTAGTTGGTCTTCATGAATATATCCACATTTTTCACATTTCCAAAAAGGCATTTTTTTAACTCCTTTAAAATTTCGTAAATGATTCTTTTTTTGCTTTACAAATCGGACAACTATCTGGTAAGTCGTCTCCTTCAAATATATAACCACAAACCGGACAAATATAATAATTGACTTTATCAACATCTTTTCCTGCTTTAACGGCTTCAAGTGCTGCATTATACATTTTTTCATCAACTTTTTCAGTTTCTAGTGCAAAATGAGTTGAACGTTCACCTTGTT
>JABXJV010000027.1 GCA_013375355.1 Candidatus Helarchaeota archaeon | reverse complement strand
ATGGCTGTTCATCCTCTAATGGTCTTTTTAATATATAATTTCCGAGTAAAATCCCTACATAGATTTTACAAATATATGCAACTATTAAGTAAATCACCAGTAATATAAGTCCTGCAGGAATAGTTATAATAAAGATAAGCGAGAGCAAAACCAAAATCGGAATCCCAATAAGCACCGCCGCTCCAATTCCAAAACTTGCTGCAAATTTTCTTTTTATTAAAATGACTGTCTCCCTCACATTTCTCTTTAAAAATACAATCATCAAGAGACCGACAACAATTGAAGCAGCAAAACTCCACAATTCAAATAAAAATTTAAATCCTGAAAAGTATTTTCTTTTTTCTTTTATTTTTTCAAAACTGATATCCCCTTTTACAATATTCTTTTCTGCTATGTTTGGTAATTCATCGGAAGCCTTGTATTTTAAATTTCCGAGAATTCTTGCACCAGTGAGAAAAGTAATAGATTTAGAAGCATCAAGATTTGCATTTTTTCCTATAATTCCTGAAATGATAATATCTCCCCCCTTACATTTAACCGAACCCTTAACATCACCATTAATAATAACAGTTCCACCAGCAGAATAAACATTTCCATTAATAACACTCTCGTTTAATAATTCGATTTCTCTTCCTGCTGCTATAACATCACCTTCAACTTCAGCACTGATGGTTGATTTTTGAGCAGCAATAATAATATCATCACCGACACTCCCATCAATAAAGATTGTTTCACCAATACCAATAAAGTCCTTTTTAATATTTCCATTCGATATCAATGACCGACCTGCTGAAATAACATCACCATTTACATAACCATTCACTTTAATACTCTCAGAGGCAGTAAAAATGTCATCATTAATGGTATCATTTTTCCCTATTGTTAAAGAATTTCCTATCAAAAATTCTGCTGCATTAATATTATTCACTATTAAAAGGAAAAATGAAAAAGAAAAAAACAAAATTCTTATTTTTTTCATAACATACTCCTTAAATTTGCCTTATTTATTATATTTCACAATTTCGATAGATAAAAATTGAAGAAAAAAGATTTTGAAATTTCTTCAGGTAAGAACGCCGAAGGTTATCTAACAGTTAAAAATTTTAAAATAATTGAATTGATATAATATTTATAAATTTCTCAATTCTTCTATAATCTGAGTTTTCCTATTAGTTTTAGAATCTCTTTTTTTAATAAACTTTGCAGGTATTCCCGCTACGACCGAATTTGGCTTTACATCTTCAGTAACTACTGCCCCACCAGCAACCACACTCTTTTTACCAATCTTTACCCCCTCCAGGATAACTGAATTAGCACCGATTAATGCATCGTCCTCAATAACAACAGGTTTTGCGCTTGGTGGTTCCAGAACACCAGCAATCACAGCGCCAGCACTGATATGCACCCTTTTGCCAATAACAGCCCTCGAACCTATAACAGCATTCATATCAATCATCGTTCTATCCCCGATTTCTGCACCGACATTTATTACCGCCCCCATCATTATTATACAGTTTTTACCAATCTTAACCTTATCTCTTATTATTGCACCGGGTTCAACACGGCAGTTCAATCCCTTAAGGTCAAGGAGGGGAATCGCAGAATTACGACAGTTATTCTCTATGTAATAATATTTTATCTTTGACCTATTTCTTTCTAATATTCTTTTAACATATTTATAATCCCCGATTAATATCACAGAATCATTTCCATCAAATACCATAACATCTTTTGGTATTCTTTTATCGATATTTCCTTTAATATATACTTTTACCGGTGTTTTCTTTTTTGCGGTTGATATAAGATTTGCAATTTCTTTATAATCCATTTCACATTTCCTCAGTAATAATTTATTTTGTTTTTAAGATATCCTGCATATTATAAAGAGAACTTTTCTTCCCTGATATAAAATAAATCCCCTGGATAACACCATCTAAAAATATTTCCCTTGAAAATGCTGTATGGGATATTTTAAAAATTTCATTATCACCGATAAAAAGAATTTCGTGGTCACTAACAATTTTCCCCCCTCTTACAGAGTGAAAAGTTATATCATCTTCTTCCCTTTCATCAAAGCCATTCCTGCCCATTTTGAATGCCTTCTCTGGTTTAATGCCTCTCTTTTCAGCAATAATTTTTCCAATAGATATTGCTGTTCCACTTGGTGAATCTTTTTTATATCT
>JABXJV010000272.1 GCA_013375355.1 Candidatus Helarchaeota archaeon | reverse complement strand
TCAAGATTTACATTAACTATAGATCCATCTGGCAGCACCTCGGGTAATTATGTTTTCACAAACAATAGTTTTATTAATTTAGGGAATGTAGCAGTTGAAGTTAATGTGACTGATTCTGCAAATCTAATGACTTCAACTATTCGCTGGTTTACATATATTATTGGATCTAGTGTAACTATTGATCATCCTGCTGTAAATGGTGATGTGGATTCAGGGGCTTATATTACAATTAACGGAACTGCTGATGGTGGTGGGGTAAATATTGATCAAGTCTGGATTAACGACACCCGGTTTACTTTGACCCTTGATCCTTCTGGGAGCCCATCTGGGAATTATGGTTTTCAAAATGTCAGTTTTATTCCTGATGGTGACATAGCAATTAATGTGACGGTAAATAACACAGGGGGTCTTAGTGATAGCATGATTCGCTGGTTTGATGTTGACAACACATATCCTACAATCTCAATATTTACTCCTGCCTCAAATGGTGTAGTAGTTTCAGGAAATACTATCGTAATATCAGGATTAGTAAACGGGACGGGCTCTATTATTCAATCAGTAATGATTAACGATTCCCGGTTTACGCTTCAGCCAGGTGTGGTAGGAACCCCATCCGGAACCTATACATTCCTTAATAATTCATACGTGGCTGATGGTGTTGTCGCAATCGAAGTAAATATTACAGATACTGCAAACTTGACGGTTTCAACCACGAGATGGTTTAGAGTAGACAATGCTCCACCCACTATTTCAATAACAGATCCTGCTTTAAATGGTGATATAGATTCTGGAGCTGTTATTGAAATAAGTGGAATTGCAAATGGGACTGGCTCAGATATTGATTCTGTAAAGATTAATGATACAAGATTTTTAATCTTTATAGATCCATCGGGCCTTTTATCAGGAAATTATCAATTTAGAAATATATCTTATATTACAAATGGAATAATTTCAGTCGAAGTCAACGTGACAGATACTGCAGGATTTACTTCATTGACTAATCGGTGGTTCATAGTCGATAATGCTTATCCAACTATTTCAGTAACAGATCCTGCCTCGAACGGAGATTTTGATACGGGAACAATTATTTCAATAAGTGGTAATGCAAATGGGACCGGAACTAATATTTTTTCAGTAATGATAAATGATTCTCGCTTTACAATCTTTACAGATCCCTCAGGAACTATTAGCGGTCTCTATGAATTCAGAAATAATACATTCATTCCTGATGGAAATATCGCAATTGAAGTTAATGTTACTGATTCAGCAAGTTTGACAACATCTACTACACGCTGGTTTTATATAGACAATACATATCCAATAATTTATACTACGAAACCATATTATAATGATACAATCCAAGTAGGAAATACTTACCAAATTGAAGGATTTGTAAATGGAACTGGGAGTCTTATAGATTCGGTTACAATTAACGATAGTCGATTTTTGTTGGATATAAATCCTAATGGAACTAATTGGGGAGTCTTTGCTTTTGTAAATATAACTTCTCTCCCAGATGGTCCAATTACATTAATTCTATCAGTTAATGATACCGTAGGATTAACTTCAAATTTCACCATAAATTTTACAGTCTTACAGATTTCTAACGATACAACTTATGATCTATATAAAGGTCTAAATATACTATACCTTACGGATTCTAAAGGCAATATAGTAGGTGAGCTTCGTATTTTTGTCTCAAGTAATACGAATATCAATATGACTTATTATCCTGTAAATCCAACTGGAATATCTCTTTCAGAATGTTTAAGTGTCTTCAAATTTGCTTTATATAACCAAAATGCACTTGACAACGCAACAATGAAGTTATATTACAACGAATCAGCATTAGGAAGTATAAGTGAAACAAATTTAAAAGTATTTTATTTAAATGGCATAAACTGGATGGAATTAAATGCTACAATAAATATTACTGGGAATTACTTAGAATGGTTCACAAGAAATCTTTCATTTTATGCAATCGCTCCAATATCAGTCGAAGAAGATGGATTATTTCCCTTCATACCTCCAGGACCTGTAAGTAGATTAATAGAAATATTAATTTTCTTTGGGATCATAGGAGCTGTATTGTTTGCAATAATTATAGGTATAGCTAGAAGAAAACCTAAGAAAGTTAAAAGAAGAAGACCTGAAGTTAAAGAGAAAATTATACCTTTGGATGCTGTCGAAGATGAAGTTCTTAAGGACTTTTTCAAACAAGATTTTACACTATTATCCAAGGAAGAAATAATTCGTATTATGAACTTAGACATCCCTAACGAATCCGAAAAACTAGACATATTAGAGGAATTAGCTGGTCTACCTCCTAAAAAGAGGAAGAAAATTATAGATGCTTTAGAAAATATTGAAGATAATTTTTAATAAATTTTAAATACTATAAATCTTTAAATGAAAATAAGTTAAATGATGAGAAAAAATGTCACGACGAAGAACCTCAAGGTATGTACCCTTTCAAAAACCCTCAATACCAGAAGAAAAAAAGAAAAAAGAGGATAAGGTAGAAGTTAAAAAAGAGGAGAAAAAAAAGAAAGTAGATAAAGATCCAGCAAAAATTTCACCCATTGAAGAGTCATTATTAAAATTCGCCGAAAAATTAATGAAAAAAGGACCTTTAAACCTTCAAGAGTTATATTGGTTGTCAATTAATAAATTAAAACTTAATGCATATGAAATTAGTCAAGCTATTTATCAATTAATTATGAAAAATTATATTGCAAAAAAAACTATAATTACAGATGATAACATTCTAGAGAGTGATAAAAGAAAAAAAATAGCTATTTACATTTCGAATTTTCCTGGAACTAGTTTAAAAGAAATTCAAAATCAATTAAACATCACTCCTCAACAAGCTGCTTATCACCTGAAAATGTTAGAAGACTTCGATTACATCAAGAAAAGTAAAATAAATCTTAAATTTTGGTATTTTGCTTCCAAAATTAATCCTGAATTTCATGAATCTATTATTATGTTAAAAAATCAGGATATTTTTAAAGTTCTAGAGTTAATTTTATTGAACCCTAATAGTGAATTAATTACATTATCAACTAAAACCCCATCCTTAAGCGCAAAAGTATTTAATGATATTCTCCAAAAATTAAAAGAATTGGATTTAATAACTGAAATGAAGGGTAAGAAAACAAAAAGATATAAAGGAAACATAAAAAAGGTAGGGCCACTATTTGAAATTTTAAAAATACCGAAATCAAAATTGGACCAATATAAAATAACTATAGAAAAACCCTCTTAAAAAGAAGGAGTTGACTTTTTAACTAAAAATAAAAAAGATAAACCACGCAGGGCAACTTGGTATTAATAAATAAACATAAAACTTTCTTTTTTTTATTCTATTCTTTTAAAAATATTAAATTTTAACTAAAAACAGCTTAATATCTTGTTATATTATAAGATTGATTTTTAAATAAAATATTAAATTTTTCCTATTTTAGGGAAAATATATATACTCATCGACTTAAGGTATATTTCAGTCATTTACAAATCGGAGATATTCTTGATGTCAACAGAAGAGGTAGAACAAAAAGAAGTAAAAATAGACAAATATCGAATCGTCTTGCCAAAAAAGTGGCGGGAAGAACTCGGTATTAATAAGGATACACTTTTACAAGAGTTATATCATATCGGAAAGAATTCCATTGAATTTCGTAAAGAATCAGACTTAAAAAAACCTATGGAGCTTCCAGCTAAACATGTATCAGTTTTTGGTACTGTTGATAATATTGGAAGAATTAAAATATCTTCAGAAATTAGAGAATTTATTGACCTAAATGATAAAAATTTCAAATATTTGTTAAAAAAAGCAAAAGGAATAATTATACTAGTTAAAAAAGGTCGGAATAATAATGCGAAATAAAACTATTTTTTTACTATTAATGTTGATGTTGGTTTCACCATTTCTTGCAATTCATGGAATTGATCAAAGTAATAATCTTGACATTATATCCCCTTTACCTAAAAAGAAAACTAAAAATCAAAATCCAGATATTACTACAGATGTTTTCGATGAAATTATTAAAGATCAAGCAAATGGAACAAGAACCCCTTTGACAGTTAATCAGACCATTAAATCAAATAAGACTGAACTTAATTGGTTAGTACAAAATACTATTAATAAAGCTGGGACTGAATCAGGTGCTGGTGATAATGAACGTGAATTCAATGTTACCGTTCCTTCTGACTATAACCGCACTTATTATGAAATTAACATACAAAATATTTCTGCAGAACCAACATATATAGATGTCGAACAAAATTATAGTACTGTAGCTGAAAAATATGTTCTAAGCAATAATACAACCCCTTATGCAATGTCGTTTTCTCTTTCAAGAGATTCCAGAATTACGGATATTACTTTTTATGGTTACTTAATTCTATTTACAGGAACTTATGATATAGAGATCTGGAATTCAACAGGAGTTGG
>JABXJV010000271.1 GCA_013375355.1 Candidatus Helarchaeota archaeon | reverse complement strand
ATTGAATTAATCATTATAGATAATAATTCTGAAGATGAAACTCTATCGATGGTTAGAGATTTTTTCCCGATTAGTCAAAAAAATCCTACCTTAAAAATAATAGAAAATTCAGAAAATATTGGTTACGCACGGGCAGTAAATCAGGGGTTAAGAATTGCATCTGGGGATTATGTTTTGCTTATTAATCCAGATGTGTTTATAACCGATGGATTTTTTAAAGAATCGGTCGATTTTTTAACAGAGTATCGAGATGTTGGATTGGTTGCTCCACAGCATCTTTCAATGGAAAAGAGGATAATTCCATCCTGCAGGGAGTTCCCTGACCATTTGACCCTTCTATGGGAGATAACAGGATTAAGCATTTTATTCAAAAATAGCAAAATATTTGGCAGGTGGAGGATGGGATATTTTGATTATAAATCAAAAAGGGAAGTCGACCAGCCTATGGGCTCATGCTTGATGGGAAGAAAAAAGGTTGTCGATGAAATCGGATTTATGGATGAAAGATTCACTATGTTTTTTAACGATGTTGACTGGTGCAGAAGGTTTAAGGAAAATGGATTCAAGGTGGTTTTTAATCCCGAAATAAAGGTATATCATATACTCGGACACAGCATAAAGCAGAAAAAATTTTCGATGATTTTTTATTCCCATTTTGCTTTCTTTTTATATCTTCAAAAATATTACAAAAAATGGTGGCAGAGAATATTAAACATTTTATCTGGCGTTATACTTTTTAATACAGCACTTGTCAGAATTATCATTCTGTTTTTTAAACCAAAACATAAGAGAAATTCAGTTTATTTAAACTAAATTTGATGAATTTTTATTTAAGGTTTTTCCCTCAATCCTTTTTACAAAAAAAGTTGCAAATTTAAAATTTACTGAGGTTTTATAATTTAATAAAATTATAATATCAATTTCATATTACTTTTTCAATGTATCATAAGCCATTTATAGATAAAAAAAATTTTTTATTTTTGATACTTTTAAATATGTTTTTTGCTAAAATTATTTTTTCTCAAGAATATACACCAAATGAGATAATTATTAAATTAAAATCTCCATCTTCAGAAAATCTAAAAAAGATTTCCGGGCGATTGGAATTATCTGATATTTATATGGGAATAGCATCTATTGATAATCTTAATAAAAAATATAATTCAGTAAAAATAAAAAGTTTGATTGATTACGATAGATATTTTTCATTAAAAAAGAGTAACTTTCCTGAATTAATCAATGGGATATATTTAATAAGGTTTGAGAGTTCTGTTGATATTAGCGATATTTTGAAGGATTATGCTTCGATACCAGAAGTTGAATATGCACAGTTAAATTATCTTTATCATCTCCATAAGAATAAAAGTAATTCAGAATTAAACGAACAGTGGGGCTTAAAAATAATCAATGTGTATGAAGCATGGGAAATTGAAAGGGGTTCAAGGGATGTATTGGTTGCAATAATTGATACTGGTATAGACTATCTTCATAAAGACCTTAAGGAGAATATCTGGATAAATCCGGGAGAGGATTTGAATAAAAATGGTATTGCAGATTCGTCTGATTTGAATGGAATTGATGATGATGGAAATGGATTTATTGATGATATACAGGGATGGGATTTTACGGATGTTCCCT
>JABXJV010000270.1 GCA_013375355.1 Candidatus Helarchaeota archaeon | reverse complement strand
TTTTTCTTTATCTATAACTTCCTCAGAATATCCAATATCAGCGACTATAATCTCCCCAGACATTTCTCTTCCAGGTGAAACGACAAGCCCTTTTTTCTTCAAACCCATAGTAACTGTCTTCACTGCCTCAACACAAACCCCCTCAAACTGTCCTGTATCTGAATTTAATCCAGAAGGAATGTCAACGGAAATAACCGCGATATTTAAACTGTTAATTAACTCAATTGCTTTTCCGATTATTCCGTGAACTTTTCCAGATATTCCAGTGCCCAGAAGAGCATCTATAATTATATCACCTTCAACAAAAAAATCGTCAAACCATGTATCAGAGACAACAAATTCAATATTCAGACCTGCATTTTCAGCAATAATAAGATTAGTTAAAGCATCCCCTTTAATTTCTTCTTTTTTTGCGAAAATATAGACATCGACCTCGAAACCTTTATTAAAAAGTTCCCTTGCAGCAACCAATCCATCTCCGCCATTATTCCCTCTGCCGCAAAAGACAAGGATTTTATTCCCATTATATTCATCTAAAAAGTCGGCTACAGTTTTTGCCACAGTTAACCCTGCCCTTTCCATCAGAACAATCCCAGGAATCCCAACTTCTTTAATTGCTCTTTTATCGATATTTCTGATTTCACTTGCCGTAACAATCTTTTCCATATTTGCAACTCCTCTAATAAAAAAACTTATTCTGGTATTTCTAGAAAATAAAAATCAGGAAAAATATTTATTATTTCTTATCTCTTACTTTTCAAGAGATAATAACAAAAATTCTTCACAAAATATAAATTTATTTTATTAAAAAGTCAAAGAATTTAAAAGAGGAGAAAAAATAGAGTAGGAAAGTATAGAAATCGGGAATGAAAATCAATTAAATGATTAATGTTTGGAACCCCAATTTGATTTGATTTCACGGATATACTCTTTTTGATTACATATAACATTAGCGATCGAACCCCTTTTCAAACTAAGAATATTATCGCCAATATGATAGAGGTCTTCAAGGGCATCATCTTCGGGATTATATATAACGTATGGCATTCTATAATTAGATATGTTAACCAATGACTTGCTTTCTCTCAAGTTACCGAGATAGATTAATTTCTGAGATAAATAATGATTTATTCTTTCAGAAAATTCGGACTGAATTTCCCAAGCCTGTGCGGAATTGGTTTTATTTACCACGAGTCCATAAATACTTTTTGATAAAATTGAATTCAGTCGGTTCACATACGAATCGAGTTTTTCGGAATCCTCAACAATTTTTCTTATTCTTTTATAGATAGAAAGTTTTTTATTATAACTGATTGAACTTTCATTATTACTTTTGAAAATTAACTCCATTACTTTTTCTTTTAATTCTTCAATTTCTGCCCTTACATCATCCAACACAACTTTGCCAAAAATTCTGGGTGGCAATCCGAGTTCAACCTTTATAGGGAGAACCTCTTTTTTATACAAATCATCAAGGTTTCCATTTTTCATGCTTTTTTCATCCAGTTTTTCAAGTTCAAACCTTAAGTCATCGATTCGAAACCCTGTTCTATTGCATTCCCGAAGTTTTTCTAAAAGAACAAGAACATTCCTTTCTTTAGAAAACGCACTTTTTAATTGATAATATATCATTGTCAACATAAGGTAAAATATAGCCTGTTTTGAGGTTTCTTCAGAGGTTATAACAAATATTTTTGCATGTATATTATGAAGAAAATCGAGAATATCCTTATTCATTCCCCCACCAAAATCAGCGAGTTTTATTTTTGAATCAGAATCATTAATTAGATAAATTATCTCATTTTTGTGGAAATAGAATAGATTTTGTGACTTTCTAACTGGTGAAGGGGAAACAAATTGTAGTGCGTCAAGATCAGTCTCTTCTTTTATTCGGTTCCATCCCAAATTTTTCTTTTTATTGTAAAGAATATCTTCAATATAAAATTTGGGTTCGATTCCAATAATTAATCTCTGGTCGGGTTTTCCAAAATCAAGGTCAATCAATTCAACCTTTTGAGGTTCTTTCTTTCGATAATTAGAAATGAATTTAAAAAGAAGGGCAAAAGAAAATGCGAGATTATTAACTATAAGACTTTTACCTGTTCCACCTTTCAAAGAAGTAAAACCAATGAGGTCAATACCTCTATTATTATTTATCCCTTTAATTACCTGGCTATATACGACTTCTTTATTCGGGAAGAAATTTTTTTTAAACTTTCGTTTTCCTTGTTTCTTAGGTTTAATCTCTGCCCTTATTGCAAGAAATTCAACTGCTTTTTTTCTGTCAATATTTTTTACCTGCATTACAAGGTCTACAACATCACCTTTTACATCATTACATACCCAACATCTGAATGTATTCTTAAGCGGGTTAAGTGTCATAGTGGGGAACCCATTTTTCATTTTATGTTTATCGATTCTTATACAAGAGATAGTTGACCGATTGACATTCAAACCCAACTCGCTTGCAACCTGTACTATATTATTTTTAGACCGAACTTCATCGATATCATATAATATCTCATCATCATCCTCTGGTATAAACCCAGATTCTTTCATAAAAACTCCCTAATAACAAATTATAAATTTATCTAAATTTTTAATTTTTAAGTAATATAAGGAAAATTTTTTTTCAAGTCAAGATTTATTCATTTTAATTTAAATATATTACAAAGGTTACTTAAACAAATTTATTAAAGAATATAATTGTAATTATTGAATTTTTAATTATTTATAAAATTTTGGGAAGTAAAATTTATACTTTTCTCCCTTACTTTGTTTCTTTTGATCCACGGATTACACGGATGAAATGGATTACATAGATTTTAAATGTTAGATTGATGTGTCGTCCCGATGGTTTGGGGTTGCATGACATAAATTTATTGGCGTTGTAGGGGGAAAAGTGTGTTGTTGACAACACCAATCCAAAGAGCGTGCCCAAAGGGCATGCACAGATCAAAAATCAGACCCACTTATATTTTTATCACGTAAGGACAGAACATCGTTCTGTCCCTACATTAAATACATTTTTCCAAGTAATTTAACAAACAATCATTAATACTACTTTTAATTATTTAATTATAAATAACAACAAAAGAATTATAAAAAAATTCTAATTCATTATGAAAAAATGGATTAAAAATAATTAAAAGTATTTTCCTAAATTGGCGGAACATGTGTGGTATATGGGGAAATTTTTTATAAAGAATTTCCAGACTTAAAAGCTTGCTAAGATGCTTTATTCAAGTGCTTTTTCGATTTCTGACAGGACTTTATTTTCTGCTTTTTGTAATGAAAAGTCTTTCATAAGGATGCCGGAAGCATTTTTATGACCTCCGCCACCAAATATTTCGGCGATGCGATTTACATCGTATTTTCCCTTAGACCTCAAACTAACCTTAACCTTATTTCCAGGGAGTTCCAAAAAAAGGGCTGCTATTTCTACATTTTTAATAGTTGTAATGTATTCTACGAATCCTTCAATATCTTCTCTTTTTGCACCTGAGGCTCGCATCATT
>JABXJV010000269.1 GCA_013375355.1 Candidatus Helarchaeota archaeon | reverse complement strand
GAAATAAAAAACGGGAATTCTAATTGTCGTTGAAGGGAAAAAAATAGTTGACTTTTAACACTGGTTTATGGTCAAAGCGGGTTTACCGATAAAAATACATTGTATGATGTTTATAGATTGATATTACGGAATTTGAAACTTATGCGGTTAAACGCCAAAGTAGTAATGACTTAATATATAAACAATAGACAAGCTCTAACAAAAGATTTATAGGTAAAATAAGAAGGCTAAGAAGATTAAAAAATTTAGATGGAAATAAAGAAACTAAAATTATCTTAAAGAATAAAGTCTTATTGTCCTATTCTTTGTTTTAGATATAACGTCTTCAATTAAAATCCTTTCTTTAACTAGATCACTTAGAGCATTGATAACAGTATCATAACCAACACCCTTACCAGTTAAACTTTGATATTCTCTCTTAATCATTTGAGGATTAGCTAGTCTATATTTTTTTAAAATTCTAGGGATTATCTTTTTAACGACTTCATTCCTTGGTCTGCCCATTCTTTTTATCATTTTACATCCAGCAATAAGGTCTTTCTTAATATTTTTAATAAATTTCTTACCTTATCTTCTAACTCAAAATCTCCCCTTA
This sequence comes from Candidatus Helarchaeota archaeon, assembly GCA_013375355.1. The sequence goes on along the minus strand of JABXJV010000269.1, from coordinate 1,010 downwards.
TTATTAATGGTTTTGTTGGTACTATTTCAATTAAACCTAAATTTTTAAGTTTCTTTAAAGTCTTTCTTATTGTTTTGCTGCTGTAATTAACATATCTTAATTTGTTTAACAATTGCTCAAAAGTTAAAGTCTGTGTTATTGTATACATAACATTTAGGATCTTATAATCCAAATCATTACAAGTTTGAATTAGACTATACCAATAACCTTCTTTTGTGAGTAAAGCTTTTAGAATATCTCGTGGAATTTCGTTAAGTTCTGAAAAAAGACCTTTCTCACACCAATTCAAATACTTATTAACTTCATGTTGAAAGACAACCTCTTTTTTTAGTTTAATTTTCTTCGACCCCTTTCATTTTAGGGAAGATACCCTAATATATAAACCTTTCTATACTTTTAGGGTAAATATGGAACTTTCGGGGTAAAATTGGAAGTTTCAGGGTAAACAAAGAAAGATAGACTTTTTCATTAGTGATGTTTTCAAAAATCCATTTCTCCGAAGATAAAAACAATACAATAGTTTCTGGGTAAATATTCTCTTTTTATTATTCTTTAATTAATAGAAAAATTTAATAAAATAAATTAAAAATAAAATATAATGTCATAAATATAATAATAAAATAAAAGATATGGTATAGAAAAAGTACTTTCTTCTAAATCTACCCTAAAACTAATTTTATCGGTTAAACGATTGTTATGCGTTTAACTCAATTTACATTACGATTTACACAAAGGTAGATGTTATAATAAACATGATGGTGAGTTATGTGGTTAACTACTTGATAAACAATAAGATTTATTAATATGGTAAACTTAATGATTTACAAAAGGATTATCAATATGGTAAGCTACAATAGTTTAAAAATAGTGACAAATGTGGTTTACAAGGTGGTTTTCATCAGTGGTTAAACTACCATTCATACCATTATTATGGAGGTATGATGTTGGTTTTTCATTAATGGGTTAATGGTAATGTGAAAAATGGGATTGTATCCTGAATATTTAGGAAT
>JABXJV010000268.1 GCA_013375355.1 Candidatus Helarchaeota archaeon | reverse complement strand
GTATTTGACTGCGCTGGATTTCCAAAAACCTATAAAGACGCTATTCGTATAGTTCAAAGGGGAGGTACTGTCGTTCTATTGGGAGTTCATTTTGAAAACGTTCCGATTTCCTTCCTAGAATTAATTATAAAAGAAGTAAATTTGAGAGGAAGCTTTGGTTATTCATTAGAAGAATTCAAGGAAATGATTACTCTCTTAAGTCAAAAAAAAATCCAAACCAATCTAATTGTGTCAAAAAAAGTAAAACTCGAGAATGCAATTGACGAAGGATTCCATGAACTTCTTCGACCAGATAGAAAAGCTGCTAAAATTCTGGTTGAAATATGATGAGAAAGACCCCTATGTTAATTAAAGATGTAAATTGGTTGAATCTTACCTTCACCGTAAAAAAGAGGAGGGGATGAGGGAGGGGGGAGGGAATCAAAAATGAAATGGCGAAGGTAAAACCCTCATATGTGTTCCGTTGCATGTAAGTCTCCACTGTCAATAAACGAATAGTTATATTTAAGTTGAACAGTCGATTCAAATTTACAATTTAGAACCTTTATTAAATTCAATTTGACTTAAATTTCATTAAATTGATTTAAAAATCATTTAAAAGCAAATTCAAAAATAATTATTTAATATTATAATAGATATTATTATCTCTAAAAATGAGGGATCTTTTTGGAAATTGATAAGATATTCGAAGAAGTGGATAAAATTGAAGACGCTAAAGTAATTTCATTAATGAATGAACTAATTTCAATAGACACATCAGTTCCTCCGGGTAAAAATTATGACAAATTTGTTGACACGTTAGTTCCACATTTTAAAAATCTTGGTTTTTCGTTAGAGAAGGTAACTGTTCCACCATCTAAAATCAAAGAAATCCCTTTACCTCTAGAGGGACCAAGAGTAAATTTGGTTGCATATAAGGATTTAGGAAAAGATAAAGATCTAAATTTCTACGCACATATGGATGTTGTTCCTGTTGGTGATGAAAAAAAATGGAGATATAAACCTTTTGCAGCCACACTTGCAAAAAGGGGAAAAATATATGGTCGAGGGACAGCGGACATGAAGGGAACAATTCCATGTTTAATTCTAGCACTAGAATTAATGAACAAATTAAATTTAGAATCAAAATACAATATTAAGGCTTTAATTTGCACAGATGAGGAAATAGGTGTACAACCTGGAGTTAAATATTTAGTTGAAAATGGCTATATGAAGGAAAATAGTGAACTGATTTGTATGGAAGGGGCGCAAGAAAGGGTAATAATTGTCGGATCCGCTGGTGATTTGGATGTAGAAGTCGAAAGCATAGGTGTGAGCTGCCACTCAGGGATGAATTTTATGGGAATTAATGCTATAGAACAGACCATCCCGATATTAAATGAATTAATGAAGTTAAAAAAGATTGTTGAAAAAAGACAAAGTAAAGATATTCCTGGGATTCCACGGCAAGACGATCCCACTAGAAGAATGATGTCACCAATGTTTAATATAGATATTATTCACGGAGGTGTAAAATCAAATATCGTTCCAGACAAGTGCACGTTTGTAATAAATAGAAGATATATTCCAGATGAAAATTTCGAAGATGTAAAGAACGAAATCTTGGAAGCTATTGAAAAGGGAAAATCTCAAACTTCTTTAAAAGACGTTAAAATTAATCTTTCACATATATATCCACCATTGAAAGCAGATCCCGATTCAGATTTTGTTAAAAAAATGATAAAAATTATGTGTAAAGTTCATAATATTCAACCTGATAAAATTGGATACCTCGGAATAAGTGGCTCTACCGATATGGGTTTCGTTAATGAAGTTTCCAATAAAATTATGATGCGAGGAGTAACTAATATCCAATCAAATGCTCATGGGGTCAATGAATTTATTCGTATGAGAGATGTTAAATCATTCATAAAAGAAATAATCCTATACCTTTGCGGTGATTTTTAGGTTGGATTCCTACAGAAATTAATTTAAATAAACTATAGGAAGTATTAATGGAGAAAAGAAATGAGTTCTACAGAAATTCAAGATCCATACGAAATAATCTTACAGAAAATGAGAGAATATCCAAACGATATCCCTATAGTAGATGGTAAAATTTCCCAATCCTTTAGAGATTATATTAAATTATTATTTACACCTGAAGAAGCAGAAATAGCACAACATTTAGATATAAGACCACTGTCAGCACGTGAAATTTCTAAGCGTATTGGTAAGACTCGAAAAGAAACCAAAAAAATCCTTGAAGAAATGACTGATAAGGGAATAATCCAAGATATTGGGGGCTATTCTTACTTCTTAACTATGGCTCATCTTTTAAATATCGGATTTAAATATTCGAAAGCATTAGAAAGACTCGGAAAAAAAGGGGCGGAATTATATCTACAATTTTTCATTAAAGAAAAGTATTATAAACGTTATGAATCATCTGATGCTGGAACCTCACTTATGAGGGTTATTCCTATTGGACAATCGATTGATTCTCAATCCCAGGTCTTAAATGTAGAAGAAATTCATAAAATAATGGATGAATGTCAAAAACCAATTGTAATAACTGATTGTCCTTGTAGAAATAGGACTGAGATATTAGAAATTAGAGAATGTAAGGATAAATTTCCAATTAAAGAATCATGTTTTCAATTAGGTTCATTTGGGCAATATTTTTTAGATAGGGGTGAGGGTAGAGAACTAACTATCGAAGAAGCTCATGAATTTGTAGACAAATTGGCAATATTGGGTCTCGTTTTTACAACCGAGAATGTGAAACAGCATAATCATCAAGTATTATGTTGTTGTTGCCCATGCTGCTGCAGCATATTAAGAGGTATGACTCGTTTTGAAGAAAAGAATGAAAATTGTATCTCAAAATCAAATTATATTGCAATAGTTGATGCTGAATTATGTAAGGGTTGTGAGCTTTGTTCTAACAGATGTCCTTTTAATGCAATTATAATTGAAAATGAAAAGGCATCAGTAGACATCGAAAAATGTTTTGGCTGTGGTGTATGTGGAGTAACATGTCCTAATGGGGCAATTAGACTTCATAGGAAAGAAAGATCACACATTTTTGATAATTTTTTACAATTAATGAATAGGATCTACAAAGAGAATAGAGCTAATCCTTAGCAGATTAATTAAAAAAATAGATTATTAATTTTAATTATATTTTTTTAAAGCTTTGCGTAATTTGTTGGAATTCATCCTTGTATTTTGGAAGTGTATCTGCTTCTAATGTAAAGCTAAGAATGACAATATTAGAACTTGTTGCAATTATTTTCATTATGATCAAAATATCTTTATTTTCTAGCTTTCTGCCAGAAATATCAACCGATAATGCTTTATTATCTCCAATATTAAATTTTTGAATATTTGAAAATTTAGCCTCAGGTGGTAAGCTTTCTTTAATCTGATCTATAAGAATATCTGAAACATCATGTAAATCATATAATTTTTCATCCTTTACATCAATTTTTAAATTAGGAAAGGGTTGTTCTGGCTTTTTTCTAGCAGCCCATGTTTGAATTTCTTCTACATATTTATGTACCCAGTCTCCTATATCTAAGGAAACTCCAATATCCTCTAAGTCAATTCGCATTTGTTTCACATCACTCTATATAGTAATTTCGTTGAAATAATTGGTGAAATAATACTTAAAAAATTATTTTATCTTATCTATTAATAATCTTTTTAAATCCTAGTTTTTTAATTGATTTCAAGATTTTCGATTTTTTATAGGTAATTATATTGAGCTTCTCAGATAAATTTCAAGCGGAATTTTTAGGTTTAGCAGATCCAGTTGAATTAGGATGCAAGGACGTATGGCATATTCCAGCGTTCGCAAATGTGGGATTAGTAAAATGTGGTGACGAGGGATTAGTAGTTTTTGATATTGGGACTACATTTTTTAGAAGAAAAATCTTCGAAGAAGCAAGAAAAATAACTGATAAACCAATCAAATACATAATTTATTCTCATGGCCATTTCGATCATTGTTTTGGATATGAACTTTTTTTAAAAGAAATAGAAGAAAAGGGATGGGAAAAACCCCAAGTTATTGCTCATGAGAATTGTATAAAAAGATTTGAAAAATATAAGATGATGGAAGGGCATCAAAATTTTGTTAATTCTCAACAATTCGCATCAATGATCGATAGGGGATCCAGAAGTGTAGTTTCTGCTAAAGAAACCTTAGATCCAACAATTATAATTCGTAATAATGAAAATTATTCATTTAAATTAGGTCCTTATAAGTTTGAAATATATTCAGAATGGGGGGAAACTGACGATGCTATTTGGATGTATATGCCAGAAAAGAAAGTAATTTTCTCAGGGGATTTGATGATTTCTGGCTATCCAAATATTGGTAATCCCTATAAAGTTCAGCGTTATCCTAACCATTGGGCCGAGGCTATGGAAAAAATGATTGAAAAAAATGCTGAATTTATTATTCCAGGTCATGGACCTTTAATAGAAGGACCTGAAAATGTTAAAGACTGTCTAACTATCACAGCTGAAGCAATGCACTTTGTTCATAATGAAGTTGTAAAAAGAATGAATGAAGGGAAATGGTTCGAGGAAGTATTTCATGAAATGGTTGGCATTTATCCCGAAAAATTCAAAAAAAGTAAATGGTTGAGGCCAATGTATGGCTGTTATCGATTTGGAATTCATGCTGCCTATCGGTTATATCATGGATGGTATAATTCAGGAAATCCAACAGATCTATTTCCTTCAAAATCATCTGATATAGCAAACGAATTATTAAAAATAACCGGGTTAAATAGCGAAGATAAATATTTTGAACATGCTAAAAAACTATTTGAAGATGGAAAACTACAATTAGCCTTACATATCCTTGATGTAATAATTAAAGGCACAGTTCCAAAGAATAAAGAATTTCTCTTAAAAGCTTACGAGTTGAAGAGAAAAATTTTGAAAAAACAAGCTAATATTGAAACATCTTTTATAGTGAAAAATATTCTAAATAATGGAGCAATTCAAATTAAGGGTAAAATCAAAGAAATTAAAAAGAATCTTAAACCAAATGAATAATTTGATTACTTTTTTATTTAAAATCATTTAAAACTAGGATTTCTCTTATTTTTCCTCTTCTTTTTGCGTTACTATTAATAGCTCTTTTTGCATAAATTGTAATTATCTTATAATCTTTATATAAATCTAAAATAAATTTATTATACGAATTACTTAACAATAATTTACAACCAATTTCATCAAGTTGTCTAAAAACTTGAAATAATTTAATTTGTGAATCTTTTCCAAAAATATTTTTAGTGTAACTGGTAAAATTGGACGTTTCTGAAATTGGATGATAAGGTGGATCAAGATAAACAAAATCCTCCTTTTCTGCAAAATTTAAGCATCTTTCAAAACTATCTTTATAGATTTCAACATTTTTTAGTGCAGTACCAACTGTTTTTAAGTTCTTTTCGTCACAAAAATTAGGATTTTTATATTTACCAAAGGGAACATTAAATTCTCCTCGACTATTTACCCTATAAAGTCCATTATAGCAACATCTATTCAAATAAATAGTTCTAGAAGCTCTCTCTACATCTGACAACTTATTAAATTCTTCATGATTACGATCTAATTTTCGAATTTTATAGAAATATTTCTTTTCGTTTTTATGTTTTTTCAATAGACCTATTAATTCAGATACATTGTTTTTAATAACCTTATAACAATTAATCAATTCTTCATTATTATCGATTAAAATTGCTTGTTTAGGTAATAAATAGAAAAAAACAGCACCTCCACCGACAAATGGCTCAATGTATTTATTGAATTTTCGAGGAAAATACTGATCAAACTGCGCTAATAATTGTCTTTTGCCCCCTGCCCATTTTAAAAAAGGGTGGGGAGTGTCTCCCATAGTTTTGACATTAAAGTCCTTGACATTTTTGTCGGTTTTAGTTAAAGAGGTCAAATTAATTCTAATAATTTATATCTAATTGAGAATTTTTGAAACTTTCGCTATATTTCTTCTTAAGGTCTTCTTTAGAAATAACACAAATTGTTAAGATTTTTGAAAGTTTATAAAAACAAAGATGGAGGGTAAAGAAAAATTTCAGAAAGTTTCTAATTGAAACCAAATATTAAAAAAAAACTTCTACTTTAAGTTCTTAGG
>JABXJV010000267.1 GCA_013375355.1 Candidatus Helarchaeota archaeon | reverse complement strand
CTGATGAATTGACTTGGATGGATGTGATTAATAATTCAGAAGATGCTCCGATGTTTAACAGAGCCTTGAGGGGGAGATATCCACCTGGGTCAATTTTTAAAATTGTTACAACCGCTGCAGCAATCGAAAACAATTTTAATAAAAGGTTTTACTGTGCACGTGAAGGTTATCAGCCATCTGGGACGAAAAGAAGGATATTTGATATTGAGAAGAGAATCTATGAAAAAATGGGAAAGGTCTGGAAAGGTCATGGATATTTGAATCTGGAGAGTGCGATGGAGAAATCGAGCAATGTATATTTTTCCAAACTCGGGGTTGAACTCGGGTCAGAGATTATTAAGAGGTATGCGGAAAAATTTGGATTTAACCGAAAACTTGAATGGAATTCTTCTAATGATTTATTTAAGAAGGATTTTTCTATTAATGCTGGTTTTTTTTCCAATAATGAAGATATTACTGAATCTGATTTAGCCTGGGCATCCATAGGTCAGCAGAGGGTTCTTGTTTCACCAATGCAGGCAGCGCTTTTTACGGCGGCTATTGCAAATGATGGGATTTTGATGTATCCAAGAATCGAAAAAAATAAAAAGGAGAGGAATGGGTGGAGGGTGATTAAAAAATCTACTGCAAAAAGGCTTCAGGATATTTTAAGGAATGTTGTAAAAAAGGGTACAGGATTTCGGGTGAATATCTTTGGACTTGAGGTTGCCGGGAAGACCGGAACCGCTGAAAAGGCGGGAATGGGAAATATTAGTTGGTTTGCTGCATTTGCTCCATATCGTGATGCAAGAATTGCCCTTGCGGTGGTTGTTGAAGGTGGGGGCTATGGTGGGGAAGATGCTGCATTAATTGCTAAAAAAATTCTGAACGAAGCCAAGAATCTCGGTTATTTCAATTAAATAATTATAATTTATATGTGACGACAAAAATATTTTGTATTAAGGGCTGTGTGCTGGTGTTGTCATCCGCACACTCATTTCACTGTTGGTGACAACACCAACAGTGAGCTGTATTTTATCCATCAAACGATACACTTAAGATATTATATGTAAGTATTTAAGTAGCTTTATATAGATTGAAAAAATATGAAAAGTAGATATGAATTATACTTAATCATACTCTCAGTTATATTGACTTCGCTTGCGCATTTTGAAATTTATTATTCAGCCTTTTTGACTGGAGATTTCATAAGCAGTCCACTTTTTATAAGAAATATTTCGATAATGCTATTATTTTTGATTGTTTATGTTGTTTTGAAGGTTATGAAGTTTAGAGGCAATTATATACCATTGATAGCAGTGTCTTTTTTAACCGGAATATGTCTTTCATTAAATTACAGATTTGTTCTTTCTTCTCCATCCGCTCGATTATTTTCTACTTTTATTATTTCGCTGATTATTGGGATTTTATCTATACCAATTATTATATTCTATTTTAGGAATAATAGGGTTGCAAAATTGAAAAGGAGATATTATCTTTTATTTGGGATAACTATTTTTTGTTTATTTGTTTGGTCAGTCATTTCGAATATAATTGGAGAAAGATTTCTTTTTTCGAGAACCCCCTGGGAGCTTGCAAAGATTCCGATAGTTTTTGTAATAGCGGGTTTTTTAAGTGAATATTCAATAATTTTTGTTAAGAAAAAAAATCTTTTTGTTCTGATTTTGATTATAATTTGTCCCATTTTGTTTTTATGGATTATTCCACAAATGTTTTTTGTAGCAATGGGCGATTTGGGGCAGATTGTAATATTCAGTTTATTTATTTTATTTTTGTTTTTTGCGGTATCCGAGAAATTTGTTTATTTTTTTGGTGGTTTTTCGTTTATATTTTTTATTATTTATATAATTCCATTTTTATGCAGGTTTTTACCTGAATATGCAGTTGAACGATTTGAAATCTGGTCTGACTTCTGGAATGGATTTCCATCCACTGAGTGGTTCAGCATTATATATCAGCCGTTGAATTCCCTATTTGCGGTTCATTCAGGCGGCTTATTTGGAGCTGGTTTTGGGATGGGTTATCCCGAGTTGATACCGAAATCTGGCACCGATTTTGTTTATTCTGTTCTTGCAGAAGAAATTGGGTTTGTTGGAACGTTTTCTTTGATTGTAATTTATTTTTCTCTGTTGATTTCGGGATTAATAACAGGGTTCAAATGCAGTGATAATTTTGTTAGGTATTCTGTTTTGGGTTTCAGTATTATTATTGGTGTTCAAACTTTTGTTAATATCGCAGGTGTAATAAATTTGATACCTTTGACAGGTATTCCACTCCCATTCTTAAGTAAAGGTGGGTTTGCTTACCTGACTTTTTCTTTTATGGTTGGATTTATTATGTCTGCTTCCAAGATGGAAAATTTTAATCATCCCGAATGTTCGGGATAAGTATAAATTTTCTTTTTCGCATAATGCGGATTCGCTGAGGCGGAGCTTAGTTTCTTTACAAGATAAAGTGGCAAAAAGTGGATTCCTACTTTCGCAGGAATGACGTTTTTAATGTTTTACTTATCTATATCCATATTTTACAAAGGTATTTATTTATTAGAAAATATCGCATAACAACCAGAAATTGCGATACAAAAAAATTTATATTTCAAAATTTGATAAAAATTGTTTTGTAAATTTAATATTTACAATATCCACCAGTCTTGTATG
>JABXJV010000266.1 GCA_013375355.1 Candidatus Helarchaeota archaeon | reverse complement strand
GCTACACAGATTGCTGAAATTCCAAAAGCTTTTCCCCAAGAAACCATTTTATTTAACACCCATTTTTTTTGAGATATATTATCAATACAATAAATTATTCATAAATAATTTTCGATTAGACTAACAAATAAAATAAAAAAGACAGTTTTTATGCTATTTAAGAAATAGGAGATTTATTTGGATATTAACTGATTACCAAATCGCTCCGAAAAAAATAATTCATTGAATTCCTTTCTTGGTCGGGCTGGTGGTGATTGATTAGATGTACCAATTGGTAAAAGTGCGACAATTTTTAAATCATCTGGAATTTTTAATAATTCTTTTATTGATTCTTCGTCAAATGCACCTATCCAACATGTTCCATAACCAAGTTCGGTCGCTACTAGAACCATATGTTCCATAGCTATCGCCAAATCCACTTTATACCATTTTTCTCGGTTAGGGTCCCCCAAACCTATAATGATGACTGCAGCTTTAGAAATAAAAGTCTGATAATTTGCCATTTTTCCAATTTGTTTCTTAATTTGTGGATCTTGAATAATTATAAATTTATATGGTTGCATATTCGAAGCTGAAGGTGCTAATTGAGCACAATGTAGAATTTTCATAAGATCATCTCTTGGAATTTCACCTACTTTATAACGTCTTATACTTCTTCTAGTTTCAATAACTTCAATTACCGTCATTTTAGTTTTAACACCTCAAAATAATAAAATCATTCTATATTAAAAGCCTATCGTAAAAAATAAGTTTCTGATTTTTCTGATTTTCAAATTCATCATAAAAAGGTTGAAAAACTCTTCTATATGTTCGAATTAAAAATTCCTTAAAAAAAGAAGATTAAAAAGAATTAATAGATAGGTTATGGGAGTTCCTTGATAATGTCTATAGCTTTTTCGACTGGGATCGCTGCTAAAGTTTCTGTACTTATCGTCCCTGCCATACCGATCGTCAATAGTGCTTTTATTGCTGCCTCATTACTTGGTGCTTCAACTATTCCAACAAAATCATAACGACCTATAGTAATATAAAGCTGTATGTACTTTCCTCCTAATGATTTGGCTAATTTTTGTGATTGTTCCATCGC
>JABXJV010000265.1 GCA_013375355.1 Candidatus Helarchaeota archaeon | reverse complement strand
GCTAGACTACAGTCAACTTTTTTCAAAAAAATTACAAAAAAGAACATATATTATTTAATAAGGCACTAGTGCATAGTCACATAAACAAGTTGACTTTATTAATTTTTCATTGTTTTGCTGATTAATTATTTAGATGCTGAAACAATACTGAATCAAGTCCAGCACAGGATTCAGCATGACGGTTTTGTTTTATTTCAATTAAAAATAGATATAAAAAATTTACCAAAGTTCAGTTAATAAAATAATAATTATCTGAGTATGTTAAATTGCACCAAAATTCTATTATCAATATTGTTATGAATAAAATCGAGACGACATATATTTAAAATATCACTGATACCAATTCCTGCTTCAAAATAAACTCCATCTGTAGTTAGTGTCGGAACATTTAAATTTTCTGCTAATCTTCTACTCTTACCTGATAATTCACTCCAACCAACTCCCTGAAAGAAAATAAATTTTATCACCGTAAGGAAATTCCTTTTCATTCCTATTCTTTTTAAAACTCTCCCATTCAAATGATATTCCAGAACACTGCTGATAAATCTATCACCTGTAAAGTATTTGTAACTGATACCTCTCAACCTTCCAGTATAATTCCCAAAGACTTTCCCTCCAAAATCAAACCACCTCTGAGGCGCCACTGCACCAGACGAAAAACCACTGTTAAAATGATAAAATAATCTGCTAAAATATGTAGTCCTGTAATTCCAATCAAACCAGAACCTGTAAAGAGTATATGAAAAATCACTTTTTAAAAATTCTTTATCTGTATATTTGATTGAAGACCCAGCATTTATTCTATAAGTATTGTATTTGAATGATAATTCCAATCCATTATATTTGCCGTCAAGAATTTCAGGATTGACTCTAAATGGATGTTTCCTTCTGAAAATGCTAAAATCTGTATTTTTTTCAACTCTCTTTTCTTCTTGCGAGATAAAAGAAATCTTTGCCCCAAGATTATCAATAAACTTGTATCCTAACCCAAGAGATACGCCATTTTTTCTGTAAAAATCACGGTAGTCTGCTTTAAATATGAGAGAAGAGAATGTATTTTTTACATTAGAAATATTATTAGTATCTTCTTCAAACCCCAATTTATCAAAAATTTTTGAATTTACAAAAAATTTCTTTTTTTTGCCGAATAATTTCAGAAAAGTAATTTCCCCCTTAAATTTTTTATCCTCAAAACCGTATCCTGCTTCAATTGATGAAGCGAAATTTTTTATCCGAGCAGGAGCAAATTTATATTTATATCCTACATGTAGAGCTTCTATCCGATTGTATTGAAAAAGACTGGATGCTCTTACTCCATATTTGAAAACTTTCCCCCCTTTTTTCTTGATACTTTCTTTTGCGGTTTTTTTTGCTATTTCAGAAAGGTCCTCCAACTCCTCGAATAATTTTACGGACCGAATTTTATCCTCAATTTTCTCGATTATTCTTTCCTCTTCTTCTTTTGACAATCGGTCAGGATATTTGGGAATACTAAGAATCGAATCCTGTTTCTGATAATCAATGGAATAATTGATTTTTTTAGAAGGCTTAATTGTCTTAAATTTTGGAGTATTAACAATATAAGAGTCAAACTCAATAATTCTGTGAACTTTTACTTTAAATCCAATAATAGATACAAAAAATTCTTCTTCCATGACCTCAGGAAGCCAGAAAGAAGAATAATAAAAGCTTTTTTTAATATTAATCCTGTGTTCTTCATCGGTTACAAATTTTATCTGGCGAATATTGCCCTTTTTATCAGCTTGCACTGTGAGTTTGGCAGCATCATTATATATAAAATCAGAAGCAACAATCCAGGAATCACTTTTATCAAGCAAGAATGTCCCCTCAACTGCTGGAACATCAATAAACTTTGGTATAACCTGAACTTCAATCACATCCATCATTCCTGATTTCAATGTACCAATTAATTTGTACTCATAATATTTTTCGGAGCCCTCAGCAAATGGGTAATATGGACGTTTAAATTCCTTATCTCTCTTACTGGTGAGAATATTGTAATCAAAAATAAACGGACCGGGAAGTGAAAATTGCTTATTAATTGACCGTGCTAATGACGAATCGCGCCCAGATTCAACCACTCTTATCGCATATATATTTAATTTAACACTATCCGGTTTCTCCCAGTATCCATCTGCATAGTACTCTTCAAAATAGGGAACAAGATTTACTCTTAATGGACTGAATCCAAAGTAAATAAAAGTTTTGGAATGAACCTTGAACTGAAGATTATCAATGTTATTATATATTTTACTATTGATCTTCTGTGCTTGCTTTACAATTTCGGACAAATCATAATCATCAGCAAATGAATTACTAATGAAAAAACATGCAGTAATTAAGAAAAATAGTAATATTTTATAAGAAATCTTCTGCATTGAAAATATTTGTAAAAAATTTTTTTATTTGTAAAAATATTTAATAGATATTTATATTTACTAAAATATGAGTTTACTCTAAAAAGTAATAATTCCTAATAATTTTCATTCTATGACATGTATTATATATTATATATGGG
>JABXJV010000264.1 GCA_013375355.1 Candidatus Helarchaeota archaeon | reverse complement strand
CTGTTATTAATATTTTAAATTTATTTCACCTTTTTCTGTCATCCTGAATCCTGTGCTGAACTTGATTCAGTATTATTTCAGGATCAGAATGACCATGGTATTAGCACCATAAACATGATTCAGGGAAAGTTTTGTGCCAATTTAATAAATTCAATGATTTGTCTATTTAAATAAAACATTTTATGAATTATTCAGATTATAATTAAAACTTCTGTAATTTCTTTAAAATTAAATAAAATTATTAAAGATAACCGTTTTCCCCTTAGAAGATTAGAAATAAGTGTAAAGTTTCTTTTCTACTTTATGCAGAAACTCTTTGGCGGAATTTACTTTCTTTTTCGAAAGAATGTAGAAAATTTAATGAAAAATATTATTTTGTAAAACACCATTCAAGCACTTACCCATTACAACAGCGTCTTCTCCATTATCAGTATAGTATTTTTTTCTTATTGATAATTGAATAAATCCGAATTTTTTATATAAATTTATAGCAGCTTCATTTGATCTTCTTACTTCAAGATAAAAAAACTTTCCCCCTTCTTCTGATGCTTCACGCATCAGATAATTCATTAATCTTGTCCCTATTTTCATCCTCCTATACCCTTCCTTAACAGCAAAATTACCGATATGAACTTCATCATATATTATCCAGGCAAATGCATATCCAACAATCTCATCTAAAATTTCTGCCACTAATGGAAGGGCTAATTTATCTTCAGTTAAAATTTGAAAAATTTGTCTTTTAGACCACGGACAATTAAAAATCTCTCTCTCCAATTTACATATCACTTCAAAGTCTTCAATCCTCATCCTTCTTATCTTTAAGTCTTTTTGTATGATCATTTTTAAAGTTAAACAATCATAGTTTCTTCATTTTTATATCGAAATCTCTCAAATATAAAGGTTCAGAATCCTCTATGTCATCAGGTTCGCCCTCAATCATTTTTATATAACCCATCTTTGCAACAAGATAACCACTCGACAAATCAAACTCATTTGCAAAATAAATCTCTGAATCAGAAAATTTTTTCTCTATTTTGTTTCTCAACTTTTTATCAATTATGCCTGTAAAAAACATCCCTTTATTTGAATCTAATTCTACTTCATCAATCTTCCCAAGTTTATACTCGGAAAACCTTTTAACCTTTCTATCTATTTCTCTGTAATAAGAATAAAAAATATCTTCTCTTATAGAAGGAATTATTGAGCATATATCTTTCCCAAATCCTAAACCATAATTTGCGAAAACATCAAGAGTAGGGATTAAAAAAAGTGGAATGTGAAGTGCATAAGCAATCCCTTTTGCCGCACTTAATCCGATACGAAGCCCTGTAAAAGAACCCGGTCCCGAAGATACCGCAACTCCTGAAATTTCTTCCAACTTTAAGGAAGCTTCATTAGTCAAAATATTTATTCCCTGAAAAAGTTTTTCAGAATGGGCATTCGAGATATTTATTCTCAATTCCGCCAGTAATTTTTCTTTAATAGTAATCCCAATTCCACAAACGCTGCTTGAAGTTTCTATTCCCAGAATTATCATTACCTCTCAATCCTTACCTTTCTCCAACTTTTTTTCCCGTTTATAAAATCCATCTTAATATTAATCCTGTTCTGTGGAAGTAAAAATTCCACCTTATCTGCCCATTCAATCAAGCATATTCCATCATCATACAAATATTCTTCAAGACCCAATTCTCTTAACTCATCAATTTTTTCAATTCTGTAAAAGTCTATATGGTATACCTTAAAATTACCTATATATTCATTGATTATTGTAAAAGAAGGACTAATTACATTATCCTTTACCCCAAGACCTCTACAAATACCCTTTATAAAACATGTTTTCCCAACACCTAACCCACCGTAAAATGCAACAACATCCCCTATTTTCAATTTTTTAGAAAGTTCTATTCCTAAATTATATGTTTGCAAAGGTTTTTGGGTTATTGTTTCAAACATAAAAAATTCAAATTCAAGAAATAATTATATCCTTTTCCCTTTCAACTTGATAATTGGCAAAATCATCTCCTGCATAGAAATTCCGCCATGCTGAAAACAATCTTTGTATAAATTTACATATTTATTGTAATTTGTAGGATATATGAGGTAAAAATCTTCTTTCGCTATCAAATATTGACAATTAATTCCTCTGGAGGGTAGCATATAATCTTCGGGCTTTTTAATTAATATTGACTGCTTGTTATTACATTTTAGGTTCCTTCCGAACTTATATCTTAAATTTGTAGAAGTTTCTCGGTCACCTAATACCATCGCAGGTCTTAAACATCTGATACTGCCATGGTCAGAAGTTAAAATTATTGTTACATCATGAGTAGATAGTTTTTTTAAAATATGAAATATTGATGAATGCTCAAACCATGAACAAATAAGTGACCTGTAAGCAGACTCATTCGGGGCTATCTCCTTCAATAATTCAGATTCACTCCGTTTATGAGATAAAATATCTACAAAATTTACTACTATTGATACCAGGGGAAAGGTTGCCAAAGAATCAATATTTCTCTCTACATTTTTTGATTCTTCAATATCAAGAATTTTAATATATTTCAACTTTTGCTTAAGATTAATATTTTCTCTTGACAAAAGTGTTTCCAAAAACTGCCTCTCGTATCTATTTCTGCTGGAATCATCTTCAAAACCCTTCTCCCATAAGTCAGAGTGATTCCTTTCTATTTCAATCGTATGCAATCCGCTGAAAATAGAATTTCTCGAATAGGGAGTAGCTGTAGGCAAAATTGAGTAATAATATTCCTTGGCAATATCAAAAAACTCATGAAAATAGGGCTCCAAAGCAAGCCATTGGTCATTTCGAAGACAGTCGAAGATTAAAAAAAAAACTTTATTATTATTGACTAATTCTGGAATTACATATCTTTTCACCAGATCAATTGATAAGCAAGTCCTATTTTCACTATTTATCCAATCGGAATAATTTTTTTCAATATATTTACAAAATTCTGTATTGCAATCTTTTATTTGCTCAATTAAGGTTTGTTCAAAACCTGTATCAGGATGCTTATCAAAGTCTATCTCCCATTCAGAGAGTTTAGAATAAATCTCAATCCAGTCATTATAATCCAATTGTTCACTTAATCTCAGGTCTATATTCTTAAAATCAGAAACATAATCTTTCGAAAGTTTTTCCTCTTTTATCTTTCTCGATTCAAGAATCCTTTTACAAACACTCAGAATTTGACTTGGATTAACTGGTTTGGTTAGAAAATCATTTATTTCCCTCCCTATTGCCTCATCTATTAGTCCCTCTTCTTCACTCTTAGTTATCATCACAATTGGAACAAAAGGATTGTAATTCTTTACTTCAATTAAAGTATTAAGACCATCTTTCCCAGGCATCATTTCGTCAAGAAATATTATATCAAACTTCTCCTCTCTTGAAAGTATTATCGCATCCTCTCCATTGGTTACACATTTAACCTTGTAGCCCCTTTCTTCAAGAAACATTATATGAGACCTCAACATCTCTATCTCGTCATCCACCCAAAGTATTTTACCTTTTGTTTCCATTTTTCAAGCAAAAAGTTTATATTTTTTAAATATAATAATTTTTTGTGTTATAATCAAATAATTTATTATAATATATAAATTTATAGTATAAATTTATCCTCTGGACATTCGTTAAAAAAAGAATCTGAATCTACTTTTTCATATATCTTTTCATCTATCTTTTTACAAATAGAGGGATGAGTATATCCTTCTACACAGACCAATCTTCTGTAAACTCTCGGTTCTGAATGTGTAAAATCTTTTATATATATTAAACTCCCACTTGGACAATTAACACACTTTTCACTCTTTTCAGAAAGAATTTTTCCAATTTTAGAAGCCACTTCTGCCTCACTTTTCGTGGGAGGGGATTGTTTACTATTATCTGATATAATTTCTATATTTCT
>JABXJV010000263.1 GCA_013375355.1 Candidatus Helarchaeota archaeon | reverse complement strand
TTTACTAATTTTTTCAATACAATCGTCAGCTGTTCCGTAAATAAAAATTTTTTCAATTGCTTCAAATGGGATCTCTTTTATTTTTTGAAACCCTTCTGCCATACTTGCTCTTGACAATGGTTTCGTTGCATCCAGCTTGTACGTGGGTGCTTTAAAACCCAATTCATCAATTTTATTCGGGGACACCATCAATAGCATTCTTCCACTTTCATTAGCAATCTTTCGGGCTTGTTCAACATCATCAGAAACTACTGTATATAATAAAAAACCAGGAACTATTTCATCAGGACTACGTTGTGCATCAATTGCAGCTTTTTTAATTTCATCTAAATATTTTTTATAAAGTTTTGGGTCAACTTTAAATGGAAACCATCCATCCCCCAGCTCACCCGTGATTTTTCTTGTTCGTGGGCGATTCCCAGCGATAAATATTGGAATTTTTTCTGGTTTGGGGCTAATGAATGCTCTTTTTAGATTATAATACTGCCCTTTATAATTAACTAATTTTTTAGTCCATAGTTTTTTAACTATCTCTACAAATTCTTTCAATTTTGAGACCGGTTTGTCCCATTTAAACCCATAAATATCAAGATTCATGGATTCGCCTGCTCCAATACCGACCATCATTCTCCCCGCTCCTACAACGCGTTCAATAGTCATGGCAGTATGAGCAAGTACGCTGGGATGACGACGATGGGGATCTGTTACCCCAACTCCAAGTTTAACATTTTTAGTCTTGAGTCCGACTGCGGTTAAAGTGGTCCATACATCGAGCGCATCAACATTTCGACCCCAGCCGACTAAATGATCTGGCATCCAAACTGAATCATAATTGCCTAGCTTTTCTGCAAGTTCTGCAGTGCGATATATCCATTGCAATCCGCGAGGAGGAGTAAAAATTCCAAATTTAACTTGATCCAATTTAATCTCCTTTTTTTATTCGAATAAATATATAATTGAGAACATCCAATATTTAATGATTTTTTATAAATCTAGGTAGAAAAGAAATTCTATCAAAATAATTTATAATTTTTCAAGACATTTTGGTCTGATTAAGTATGAAATTAGAAAATTTAGTTCAAAGAAACTCTCAAGTTTTCCCAGATAAACCATGGGTGACATTTGAGGGAAAAACAATTACTTTTAAAGAATTTAAAGAGCAAACTAACTCTGTAGCAAATTCTCTAATAAAGCTAGGTTTAAGAAAGGGTGATCGTGTAGCAGTTTTATTAGAAAATTGCGATGAAGTTATCAATTTATATTTTAGTATCCCTAAGATTGGAGCAATTTGTGTTCCCATGAATTATTTATCTTCAAAAAATGAATTAATACATATCTTAGATGACTGTCAACCTAAGATTTTCATCTTAAATCCAAATTACATGAAAATTGCCGAACTGGCTAAAGAGAAGATAAAAACCATTCAACATTATATTTTGGTTACTGATAATGAAATTCCAGAAGGATTTCTAGATTTTGAAAAATTATATTTAGATTCGAAAGAAGAACCAATAATTGACGAGCAGTATGCATATGATATGTACGAAGATGTAGAACCTGCGTTTATTCAATATACTGGAGGTACTACAGGACTTCCTAAGGGAGTCTTACTGAATCATAAAAGTATGATAGAAAATGCGATGATGACAGCTTTGTCTTTAAGAGAGAAAGCTTCATCCAACGAGAAAGGTTTATTAGTTTTGCCCGTTTTCCATGCAGCCGCAATTTTGGGAATTTTATTAACATTTATGGGTGGGACAACAATCATAATTCACAATGGGTTTATTTTAAAGAAAATTTATGAGACTATTGAGCAAGAGAAAATAACTGGAATCGGAGTTGTTCCAACTATGTTAAACATGATAATCAAAGATCCTGACGTAAAAAAATATGATCTTAGTTCAATATCCAAAATTGCTTATGGTGGAGCCCCAATTAGTCCTGCCTTATTAAAGGAGACTCTAAAACTATTTCCAAATGTTGCATTTTCCCAAGTTTTTGGCCAAACTGAAGCAGGACCTGGTCTAACTATGTTAACCCAAGACGATCATAAAAAAATAATAGAAGAGAATCAAGAAAAACTACTTCTTTCTGCCGGCAGACCAGCTATCGGGATTAGAATAAAGGTTGTTGACCCTATCACAGGCGAGGAAATGCCGTCTGGTGAAGCTGGGGAAATTATAGCAAAAACTTCTACAAAAATGTTAGAATATTGGAATAACCTAGAAAAAACAGAATCAACCGTAAGAAATGGCTGGCTCTATACAGGTGATATTGGACATATCAACGATGAGGGGTATTTATTTCTTGTAGACAGAAAAAAAGACATGATTGTTTCAGGAGGAGAAAATATTTATTCCAAAGAAGTTGAAGACGCCTTATATCAGCACCCAGATGTCAGAGAATGTGCAGTTATAGGAATTCCTCATGAGAAATGGGGTGAAGCAGTCCATGCTGTTGTAGTTTTAAATAAAGACTTTAAAAAAAGTCCAGAACTAGAAGAAGATTTAATTAATTTCTGTAAAGATCATATTGCTAGATATAAAGCCCCAAAATCAATAGATTTCAAGCGGGGGCTTCCAAAATCTGCACAAGGAAAAGTACTTAAAAGAAAAATAAGGGAAAAATATTGGAAGGATGAAAAACGGGCCATTTAAGTTATTTAGTCTTTTTTTCTTGAAATTTAACTAATTTAGCCAAAGTCTTTGCTGCATCACCTACATTATTCACTACACAAACACCAGCATCCATAAGGTCCGAAATTTCTTCATATTGATACGGAAAATCTGTAGAATATAATGCAGTTGGAATTATAATTGGTTTATTTGAAATCTTCGCCATTTTAAGTAAATGATCAACAACAGATTTGTGATATGCTTGTAGCATTTTTTCATTAAATTCTTTTATTTTTTGGGGCATATCTGGAAGATTTTCTAGGCTACTCATTTGGTGTGAAATACCAAATGGTGTAATGGAAATAATCATGTCAACTTCTTCTGCTTCAATTAAAATTTTTAAGACTTTCTCCGTGGTGCTAAAATCACGGGTTGCTATTAAATCAATTGGATTATTATGTGACCAAATTGAAGGCAATCCACTTACTCCATTCAATTTATCAATTGTTTCTGTTGATAAATTTACTACTTCTAACCCTTCGTTTACACATTTATCAGATGCAAGAACGCCCATACCTCCTCCTACAGTATAAATACCTACACGATTCCCTTTCGGCATTATACCCTTTGCCAGAAAAATTGAAAACGCTCTCAAATAATCGATTAATTCGGATAAAGAAGTAGCTTCAATTATTCCATATTGTTTAAAAACACTTTCATATAAATTAGATCTTGTAGAAATTGACCCAGTATGTGAAAGTGCGGCTTTACTTCCTGCCTCAGTAGTCCCAGCTCTTAAAATTATAATTGGTTTTTTGGATTCTGATGCAATTTTTATAAATTTTCTTCCCTTTCTAAGTTCTTCAATAAACGATCCAATTACTTGAGTAGATTTATCATAAAAAGAAAAATATTCCAGAAAATCTTCACATGTTAGGTCTATTTCGTTACCCGATGAAACAATTTTAGACACACCTAAATCATGCTTTATGGAGCATCTCATTGATCTAGCTGCCCAAGTCCCAGATTGACTTACAAAACTCATATTCCTATTCGTTTTACTCAAGGGAATGGGATTTATTCCCATCACAGCATTTAAATTTGAACTCGTGGATGCTATTCCCATACAATTTGGTCCAATAATACGCGTATTTAGATTAAGCATACTCTTTAATTTTTCTTGTTCTTTTCGGGAATTTTCATCAAAGAGATTTGTTTCCTGAAATCCTGCCGTAAGAATAATGACAAATTTTACACTTTCTTCAATACATTCTTCTAATGCAGGAAAAATATATTTTTTAGGTATCGCCATGATTGCTAAATCTATTTGTTCTGGAATATTTTTAATAGAGGGAATTGTTTCTATATTAAAAATGGTTTCTTTTTTTGGATTAATGGGAATAATTTTTCCTTTATACTTTCCCATTTTAAGATGTAATAATACTTGACCTGCAACCTTATTCAAATCCTTTCCTGCACCAAATATCGCTACACTCTTTGGATTAAATAGAAATTCCAAATTTTCTATGTCATAATCTCCCAAATTATTAGTCTCCAAATATAGTATTTTTGGCTCTTCACTTATTCCAATTTTTGAGAATTCAAATAACGATTTCAGGTTTTATTTTTCAGATTCTTTATCCTTCTTTTTTCTTCTGAAAGACCATTTAGGCAACTTTTTCCAGGCACGTTCACCCCAGCGGTAGACTTTCATCATAGGACCAAACATATATTTAACAAGTCCTAAACGAAATCCCATTAAATTCTTGAAATCTTCAACGAAATCATCGAAACTTCGTTCTTGAAATTGTAAAATTCTTTGGGATTCTTCCGTATCATACCAATCAAGATAAAATGGTTCTTTTGAGAAATATTCTTCAGGTGGAATAGGCATTCCAAGAGCTTTCATTAATTTTACCAGTTGTTCACGCCATACCATTTGATTTTTTTTACCCCCAGCTATAATGAATTTTTTACCATAACACTCTTCATTTCGGATTGCATTCATGCAAGCCGTTACAATATCGAATACATGAACAAACTCCAAACGATTATCTAGAGGTAGCATATACATTTGTTTATAATCTTCCATTCTGATAGATAAATAAGCCGCTTCTGCAAACCTTAGAATGGTCCAATATTTTAACCCTGAATTCTCTATCAGATCTTCACATTTGACTTTACTACGTGTATATACGTCTGTAGGATTAACTGGAT
Source organism: Candidatus Helarchaeota archaeon (assembly GCA_013375355.1). The sequence continues at coordinate 6,699 of JABXJV010000263.1, read as the reverse complement.
CATCTATAGTAAGCGGTGGTGTACGATCTTGTGTATGTCCAAAAACTGACACGCTTGAAGAGAAGATTAAATGAATATCAGGGTTCAGAGTCTGGATGGCTTTTATTATATTGACCGTGCCTCCAACATTTACTTTTTCTGCTAAATCAGGTACTTCTTCCGTTTTTGGATGCAAAATAGCAGCAAGATGGCAAACGGTATCAACATCCCAGATACATTTCAAACAATCTCCATAATCTATAATATTTCCATAAACTATTTCGGCATCCTTCAATTTTGGACTTTTCGCTCGATTTTTAGTTCTTTTATTTTCTATATCTAAAATTTTTACTTTATAACCCTCTTCCAAAGCTCTTTCGGCTAAGTATGCCCCTATACCACCTAGGCCGCCAGTTACTAAGATTTTAGGCAAAATAATTACCTCTTTTTATTTATTATAGCTATAAAATCTCCATTACAAACTAATTAGCATTTTTCTTAAGAATTAATATTCAAATTTATAAAATATTGATATTTTATTAGGTAAAGGAATCCAAGATAAAAAAATTTGTCTGTCTATTTCAAAAAATTCTTTTAAATAGTTTTAAAAACGATGAATTGAAAATATAAATCCATAAATTAAACCAAAAATTTTCATTATTCAGCTTATTATTTTAATATAGAAAATTGAAGGGTAAAAATATTGAGTTACAGAACAAAATTTGATGTAAAAATTAAAGATATTTATTCTGATGAACGTTTTCCACCTCTAGAAGAAATTTTTTCCTCAAAATATAGGATAAAAATTCTAAATGTTTTAGCTGATGAAGATGACTTAAGTATAGCTGAGATTTCCAGCCGCTGTGACATTGCGTATATTGCTTGTGCCACTCATTTGAAATATTTAAGTTCCCATAATATCCTTAAAGAGAGGCTTGATGGGGAAATTGAAATTTATCAATTTCGTAAAGAATATGAGAATGTTAGGGCATTAAAGCATTTTATGAAACTTTGGAATTTCTATATAAAAGAGGCTCATTTTGAAGAACGTAAAAGAAAAACAGAAGCTTGGAAAACCCGACATATTTATATAAATGGTAGACCCGCACATTCAATTGAAGAAGCTAAGAATACTCTTCGAAATTACTTAAAAAAGCACAAGGAACTTCCCCCACATCCCGAAATTCCAGAAAATGCAAAGAATATCCTTGCCAATGTTAAAGAAGATAAAGAACGATATCGAGTTTATTTTACTTTATTAAGTGATCAGAGTCTTCATTTTTTAGATATTCACACAAAAAATAAACACATTGAGGCAAAATGGATAGTTGCACCCCGAATTATTGAGAGTTTGCATGATAAATGGACAGTAAAGGAAGCATTAGAAGCACTTGAGACTGAAATGAAATCAAGTCATTATAGAGTAGTAAATGAACTTTATATTAATATTATTGAGACTTTAGATGAAAAGGAAAAAGTTGAACTCCTGAGAAAATACTGGAAACTTATCATTGACATAAAAAACGAGATACTACAACCTTATCTTTGGAGTGATATACCAAAAATCGTAAGAAATTCCCTTCATCAAATGCCTGCTATAGTTCGTGCTAAGGCATTTGATACAAAAAGTAAAGATTCTCAATATAATACCAAATCTAAGCAACTTCTAGAAGAGATGATAGATTTATTTTCTAAAAAAAACGAAAAAGATGAATGGCATTTTCTTATCGGCACTCTATTATTTGATAGATATTATTACTTTCCCGAATTTAGTGGTAGAGGCTTAGCTGAACTATTTAATATGTATTATTGTCATGAAACACTCAATGCTTCAGCAATAGTTATGTTTAATCGAATTATTAACACCTCACGATGGGCAGATACAGTTGCTAAAAGAATATTAGAAGATCGTAGTCCGATGGAGATTGGGGAATGGATAAGTGAAGATTTAAGGGCATTAATGGCAGCTAATCTAGTAAAGGGCTATGTACAAGAAGATGAAATTTATTACTTCTTAAAAACTCTTAAAACTTCCATTTATGATCTGATAAAAAGTAAAGCTAGTTTTGGTAAAATACTGTCTGTATTAATGGAAGTTCATGATTCTCTCAGAGAAAAAGTGGAACAGATTATGATGAAGTTTTTAACCTCAAGTGATTCAAAATCACTTGGTGGCAAGGGTTTTGTTGATTCAATCATTAGATTAAATAAAGATGAGAAAGAACAAATTTTAAAGTTTCTTTCTGAAGATGGTCTTGGTTTATATCTACTTCAACTTCTTAAGTGCTCAAATCCAAATTCTGAAACTTTTTTTGATGTTGAAAATATTGATGCAAAACAGAATCTGGCAAAAATTGCTCGCAACGAGTTAGAACAAGCAATAAATATTGTTAATGAAAGTTGGTCCAAAGATGATATAATAATGGCCGGGTTTAAAAATACAGATGAAAAAACTTTAGTATGGGCGACAATTGATTGTTTAAAAATGATTCAACAAATTCTTGAAGATGGTTGGACTTTCCCTGAAGAGACCAATTTAATATTAAGATGTAAAAATGCCCTTGAATTAATAAAACAAGGTAATGGTTCAGCTCTTTTCTAAATTCTATTATCCTATAAATATTTTTTTAATAAAATTTATTCTTCAATCGTGTATTCCCAAGCACACCAATAATCTTCCGGATGATCGTCGGGAGGACATGCAATACAACGGGTTTTAATTCTGGGATCGATTGCTTTTGCAAATTCACTATATTCTACTAGACCAACAGGCTTACAAGGAAAATCAGCCAAGCCCTTTCGTTTTCTTGCGGATTGAACTCGACAATCATTCATTCGAAAAACACACCGATTATCGCTAATTTCGATAGTTTCTTGAATGTTAATATGAGCATATAAGCGATATTTTAAAGCTTTAACCAACCCAGGGATTCCACTACCCCGTTTAATATTCATACGTTTCATAATTCGAGTGGCTTCAAGGACTGTAAATTTTTCCCATGCATTCCTATCCATTTCAATTGCTTTATCTATACCCAGCTCTTTCTCCACTTCTTGGAACCATAAACCATCATGTGCTAGCCAATTTTTAGCAGCATCAGTTAACAATCCAATTAACTCTTCTTTTGTGAGCTTATTTAATTCGGAACTCAATAGTAATCACTTCAAATTATTAATTTTTGATAAATTTATAAATTTGTAAGGTGATAATTTACCATTTATTGATGAATAGAAAATAAAATTTGTGCAGATTTGATTATAATGGCAATTCCACCAGATATGGATCAAGAGGAAATTGATGCAGTTGTAAAAGTATTAAAAAGTAAAAAATTAACAGCTTTATCAGGGCGTCAAATAAAAAAATTTGAAAAGCAGTTTGCGAAATATTGTGGCACAAAATATGCAGTTGCAGTAAATTCTGGTACTGCCGCAATTCATGTTGCGCTTGCGGCATTAGAGGTTGGTCCAGGGGATGAGGTAATTGTTCCTCCTTATACATTCGTCGCAACTGTCACTCCAGTCCTTCATAATAATGCGATTCCTATTTTTGCTGATATTGATAAAAGGACATATTGCATTGATCCAGAAGATATTGAAAAGAGAATATCAGATAAAACTGTTGGAATTATTCCAGTTCACTTATTTGGGCACCCTGCAGAAATGGATACTATTCTTGAAATTGCCCAGAAACATAATCTATTTGTATTGGAGGATTCATGCCAGGCACATGGTGCAGAATATAAAGGAAAGAAAGTAGGTTCAATTGGGATAGCTGGATGTTTCAGTTTCTTTGAATCTAAGAACATGATGACGGGAGAAGGAGGGATCATAACTACTAATGATAAAGAATTATTAGAAAAAGCAAGATTAATAAGATGGCATGGAGAACCAGCTCAATATCGTTATAAACGGTTAGGCTACAATTATCGAATGACCGAAATTCAAGCCGCTCTCGGTCTTGTACAACTTAAAAAATTAGATAGACTCAATGAAATAAGAATTAAAAACGCCGAGTATCTAAATGAGAAATTGGAACCTCTTGAAGGGATTCAAATTCCGTATGTGGCTCCAGATGTTAAACATGTCTTCCATGGTTACGCTCCATTACTCGAAGCCGATAAAATTGGTATTTCAAATGATGAATTTATGAAACGATTACAAGAATTTATTCCCTTTATAAGACCTATTTATCCAGATCCCTTATATACCGAATCAATTTTTATTGAAAAAAACGCTTATAAACATAAATGTCCTTTTTCTTGTCCTTATTACGATAAAGAGCTTGATTATTCAAAAATTTCTCTTCCAATTGTAGAAGAAATTTGTGAAAGGATTATAGGCCTTCCTACTATGCCTGGAATAACAGAAAAACTGCTAGATGAAGTTATTAAAAATATTCGAAGTATTATAGAAGAAATTAAAAAATAATAAAATTAGCTGTTGATCTTCTACGGATTATTAAGAGTTCTAAGGAAATCTGTTGGATTTAAAATATCAATATATTTCCCCATTTTTAACTTAAATTCATCTTTTAATAAATGATGCTCATCAATTGTTAAAAATATAGGGCAATTCTCTTGGATTACTGTCGCTAAATGGTGAAAATCTGCAGATTCGATATTGAATTTTCTTTTTAATTCCCTAAATTCGAACATTAACTCTTTAGCTTTTATTATATATGGATCAAAGGAGAATATTTTCATTTTAAAATTTTCTTCTAACGCTTTTTCAGTCTCATATATTTTTTGAATAGGCATGGAAGTAGATGCACATAGTCCACCAGGAATCTCAATGAGGATTAATGCAGAAGAGATGAATGTATATTGTTTAAAACTTATTTTTTTAAGAATTTTTTTAATATCATCATGAAATTTCTCCCCTTTTTTCTTAACCGATGCAATATAAATTCCTGTATCCAAACCAATTCTTTTCATTTACGTCTCTCTTTGTCTACGATTTCTTGGGCAGAAATATCCTCAAAATAATTCTGAATTTCATTTGAAATTTCTTCTAATGACTTAGATTTTACCCAATTCGGTATTTCAAACTTTAATTCTTTTGGTCTATCCAAAAAGTATATATTAACCCTGCCCTTTTTTACGCATTTTATCAATTTATTATTACATAATTTTAATAAATAGTTCTGTGCAGTATTCCAACTAATTCCAAATATTCTTGATATATCTTCTGGAGTAGATGGTTCTTTTTTCAATATATTCAATATTTGCTCTTCGATTTTAATAAATTATGACACAACCTATGATTGATAATATTATACATCATATTATCTATTTATTTTTTTAGTATAAAAACTTCTTTAAACTTCTCTAAACTAAATTAGATAAAAATATGAAATGGATTGTAATTATAAAATATTATATACATATCCTTCCTTCACACTCATTCGCTGTCTAGGTTATTTTCGAGTCATAGCACGCTTAGAAATTTGTACATTAGTAAACCAATTTCATTACGAAATACTAAAAATCCTTGATAAATTTGCATATTAAAAAAAAATTGAGAATTATATTTCTATGATCTCTTTTTGGTATTTTTAAAATCTGCCTTAGAACTCGTTATTTTACCTATATTATTGTGTACCTCTTTAATTTTTTTACTATTTTCCTTGATTATTTTGTTATTTTTAATCAGAATCGCAGTCATTATAGAAAACGCCGTGATGATGCCTATAATAATCCCTAACCCGAAGGGTGATAATAAAAATTCAGAAATATCTCCAGTTCCTTGTGGACCCATAAAAATATTGGGCGATTCCGACGGCTTAGAGCTTACTATGGTTACCATAACAGTATCCGAACTGAATTGATTTCGGCTATCATTATATTCAATAGTATAATTAAATGTCCCTAAAAAATTATAGTTAATAGGCACAATTATATGACTATTATTAGTCCATAAAGTCCAATCTATCCAAATATGAAAATTATCATCACTATCATTTACCCAGACCTTGTATTGTCCAGAACCTATATCATCATAAAGTACCCAATCTATAGTTTCTGAACCCGAAGTTGTTGTAATGATATCTTCAGGACAATTCGAAGTAGGAAAAATGTCAAGGCTCATTAATTGTGCATAAACATCCCAGTTTCCGTCTCTGTAATCTTGCCACGAAATGATTGTGCCGCCCAAGCTGGCTTTGCAAATTTGAGGAAATCTTTGATTATTGCCTGCATTGCAGATCACCATCCCATCAGTTGCCCTTTTAATGTTACCGTCAGAACTGACGATCTGAGCGTAAATGTCTACAGTTCCACTAGTTCTATAATCTTCCCACGTGATGATTGCGCCGCCCGCACCGTCGCTGCAAAGTTGAACGTAATATTGGTTATCGGTTGCCGTGCAGATTGCAGTTCCATTAGCCGCCCATTCCACCCCTCCGCTGGAATTGACTCTCTGTACGTAAATATCAGTAGAAATTCCATCAACCCTCCGATCATCCCAGGTAATGATTGCGCCGCCCGCACCATCGCTGCAAAGTTGAGGAGAAACTTGTAAATTGTTTTCCGTGGTAATTGCAATTCCATTACCTGTCCATTCCATCCCTCCGCTGGAATTGACCCTCTGCGCGTAAATATCTCTACTAGTACCTCTGCTATCATCCCACGTGATGATTGCACCGCCCGCACCATCGCTGCAAAGTTGAACGTATCGTTGGGTATAGGCTGCAGTGCAGATTGCAGTTCCATTAGCCGTAGA
>JABXJV010000262.1 GCA_013375355.1 Candidatus Helarchaeota archaeon | reverse complement strand
TGATTAAATATCTCTTCAGAAAAAAAATTTTGAGCCCACGTGATCTTGGGCGAATCGAAACCAATGATTATAGGAACCCATGAACGCCACATTTCGCAATCGTCTCCCCAACCGCCTCCATATTCAGCATTATCTCGCATGCGATAATCAACCCACCACTCAAGGATGTCGGCTAATCGCTCTATACCTTCTCGCTGATAAACTGCCCACTCCGGCGCTCCTTCCATACCAGGATAGTGCTTATCAGGCAAAAGCGCCTCTCCCAAATACATTCTGATAATGTGATTCTCAGGAAAGGCAACCCTTCCCAACCTAAGCAATCTCAATGCTTTCCTGAGGGCGACACGATCCATCTCCGGTGTTCCATAGTTTGTATGTACCCATATGATCATCCGTGCACGATAAACGCAAGCAATAGGATAAAGCGGTGACCACTCATTAACCTTAAGGTCAACATCCTCTTTTTTCTGCACTTCCCTGTGAAAATAATCTGTTCTTTTATCATTGATAAAACGGCCAACGGCAGAGATGAGCTCTTTCAATCCCGGAATTTCTTTATTATCAACACTGGAAATAAAATTAAGCCTTCTCAGATAACTTAAACGCACTTGGTCGTCCTCTGTATTTCCAGCGATCTTGATCAGTTCCCCATACTCTGTTTGGAGCCATTTCTTTTCGATAATTCTCTCAAACAACGAAATTTCTCTTGACTTTTCAAGAGCAGAACTGATCAACTCCCAGGATAGCTTGCCCAACTCCTCATCACGGTCCGGCTGCTCGAGTTTCATCAAAATAATTCGTTTGACACGGCGATAATCCTCATTGTCCCTCAGAGCCTCAAGTAGCTCCTCCCATTTCAGGCTATCAATTTCTAACTGCTGCAGTTTCTCCATATAAAGCCCTTGGGTTATCGAAGAATTTTTCATCAGTCTCGATGCACTCAGCACCGAGAAGCCAGTTTTCCAAAGTGAGCAACTGTCCTCTTTGGTGAATATAAAAGGTATGCAGACTAAAGCAATGAGAAAGATGCGCAACGTTTTTTTCATCTTAATCCCCTGTGCATTATGTTTATTTTGAAAATACCTGGATTTTGCAAGTTATAATTGAATTTATCAAATCAAAAAAATTCTAATTTATCTCTATCATTAGAGATGAACTAAGAATAATTGAATGTTCTTTTTCGCCAAGTACGAATCCAACCTTAGTGGAGCATACTTTCTTCTTCAAGAAGTATCGTTGCCGCTCTTGTATCGCCTTTTTTAGCATTTCTCCTTAGATTATTTACCTGATATATGGCGAGTTTTGCAAACATTTTGCCTATATAGTCAGATATCCTATCTTTGAGCCTTTTCATGCACCGTTATAATCCAGACGCGGATGCAAAACCTAACTCTCTTGCAATATTCTGTAAGTCTCGGTCATCACTTTTATTTTCAAGGGCTTTTAAGATTTGCTGGTCAGTTACTTTTCACTTCATAATTTACACCTTTTAACACCACTTCTATCCCATCAAAATTGAAATCTTTTGTTATTATATACACCACCTATGATGTGTTCACGTTTTTAGAGGTTCGTTTATTATACTAAATTAGGCGAATATTTGATTCAATTATAATAAAATAAAATCGTATTATCAAGAATTAAAGCGATAAGTAAGTGAAACTAATTAAGCTATCTGGAGGTTATTTAGTGTAATATAAGGATTTATTAAAAGGTACAGAAATAAAGTGTAAGTTAAATATTATTATAAATGATTGAGAAATTGACTTTCTTATTGATATGGGATTAAATTCAAGAATATCTTTTGAGATGAATTGAGGATTAAATCCAATTATACAGACAGTATTTTATTATTATAAAATATTAAAAACTTAACTAAATCCCCCAACAAGATAAACATAACTCTTCCAAAGACTTGCCACTTGCTGAAGCAAGGTCTTCTGGCAAAGCAAAACCAATACTATCTAAGCCTAAATACTTTTTAACATCATCTTCATTACTCATTCCCATCTTAACAAAAAGGATTTCTTCTTTTTTCTTTGTCGTTTTACCATAACTACATTTATCTCTCAATAATGGACACCCTATCCTTGCATGAACTTCTAAAGCACCAGCATCTTTTAATCTGGGAACGTGACTCTCTCTTGTCTGAGTACCTCTGACAATAGAATCATCAGTGATAATAATTCTTTTTCCTTTGATTAGAGATGGTATAGGAATTAATTTTCTCTTCGCTTCTTCTTCTCGTTCTTTTTCCGTTCCTTGTGTAAAACTTCTATCAGCATAATCATATTTAACAAAAATTCTAATATGGGGTATACCTGATCTATTTGCATAACCAACAGCATAACCTATTCCAGAATTAGGTATCTCTGAAACCAAATCAGCATCAACAGGATATCTCTTAGCAAGTATAGCTCCAATTTTATTTCTAAATTCTTCTACAGAAACTCCATCTATTATAGAAGCTGAATTTGCTGTATAAACCCATTCAAATGTTCCATATTTTATTGGTTTAAGGTCTAATTGTTTTAAGGTTTTAAAACCTTCTTTATTAATTAAAACTATTTCTCCTGGTTTAACATCTCTTTCAATTTTCATACCTAAATTTGGAAATGCACATGACTCAGAAGAAACAACATAATTATCTTTACCTTTTCCAAGAATCAATGGTTTTCTTCCCCAACCTCTCGCAGCTACAATTCCTTCTCTTGTTAATAAAATTAAAGAATAATCTCCTTTTATTCTCTTACTTAATTGTTCAATACCATCAACAGGACCTTTAAGTGCCAATATTTTCCCAATTAGAACGTTATCGGGAATATAACTTGGATCATAATATCCAGTAAAGGAATGCCCTTCATTAAGTAAATCTTCTTTTAATCCTTTAGCACCTGTCACATTACCATCATATACTAAAAAAAATTCTCCAAATTTTGATAATTCACTTATAGGTTGTCTGTCACCTGAGCTAACCACACCTAAACCAATTTTACCTTCAACATTTTTCACTTCTTCAAAATTAATTTTTTCTCTTAACTTTCCTCCATGTGTTTCATAAACCATTCTATTATCAGTAGAAACAGCCCAACCACAGAATTTCTGTCCGCGATGTTGTAAATAAGAAACACCCCAAACCAGGTCTTCAGTACAATTTTTTTCTGAATAAATTCCAAATATCCCGCTCATTTTGCACCTCGCCTTTAAAATTTATCAAAACCATTTGCATAACATTATTCTTTACTTTCAAATACAAATCAACACATCGTAACCATTCGTAATGAAATTTCTTTTGTCTATTTTATGTATCGAAATCAGAATATTCGTTTTGAACTCAATCAACTTCTATCTAACAATTAAAAAAAATAAAGAATATAAGAGACGTTGTCAAGTCCAAAATAAAAAAAATCTAAATACTTGAAAAATAAAGTATATATAATAACAATATCTGATTTAAACCACCCTTGTTAAAATTTAGATGTTGAATGGGAAGAATGTTACAAATTAGGTGAACTTATAAATATGCTTAAAAGAACCTGCTATTGTAAAACCTGTAAAAAATATCTTAGTCAGGTTTGGATTTGCAATTATAAACTTATATATAGGGATATAAATAAGTGTTGGATTAATATTTTATTTAATTTTGCATTCCTAATTGTGAAATAACTTTATATATTTCCTCACATTGCCAATTTTTGCCAGTTTTTGTATAAAATTTTTAGCAAATTATGCCTTCCGAATAATCTTGTAATTATTTAAAGGCTTTCAAACTCCATTTCTTTCTTATTTTTTCCCTGTTTGATTTTAACCTTAGAAATGTAATTTTCAGTTCGATATTTTGCCTCACCGATTTGAATGAAAACCTGTGAAAAAAGTTCTTTATGGACAATTACTCTCGCATTTTTTGAAAGTTCATCAATTTCTTTGGAAAATTTGTTTCTTTTTTCAAGTACTCTATTTTTCAATACGTTTATTTCATCAAGCCTTTTAAAACCATTTAAGAAAGGCTTTTGTTTAACCAGTGGTAACTTTTTAATCCTTTCCTTGAGCATATTTGTATCTTGAAAACCTAATTTTAATGTTTTCTTTATTTTAGAAATCTGTGATTCACAATAATCAAGTGATTTTTGAAAATTTCTAAATTTTTGGTCAAACTCATAATCAACTCCAACAGTAATTTTTGTACTTTGAGTATATTCAGAGCCAACAGAATTCGCTATAACGGATTTTTTAGCAATTATTTCACCCCCCATAATCGAACCTTTTGATTGAATTTTAATTTCTTTATTAGGAGTGATAACACTTCCACCTGCTCTTATGAAACTTCCTATAATGTAATCTTTCACAACGACATCACACCTTGCTACAACCATTGAGTTCTGGATATATTGGGCAGAAACTGAGCCTTTTGCGATTAATTTTGTATCCCCTTCTCTTCCAAGAACTCCCTGAAGTATGTTAATATTTCCCTCTGCTTTGAGTTCTGCACCCGGATTTACCATTCCCTTTATGTTAATATCTCCTTCAGCCGTAATCTTAAATCCAGAAATCACGGAGCCTTTTACATCAACGCTACCGCTAAAATCAATATTACCTATGTTAAAATCAACATTTCCATCAACGTTATAAACCTGATTAACACTTATCCCAGAATCTCCAATTAATGTAACACTTCCTTCAATTGTTGAGTAATACAAAGCCTTTGTCTTTTTAAATTCTACTCTAACATTGTTTACTGGAGTAAAATTTTTATCCTTACCTTTTTTTGCAAGCGTTGTATTACCTCGCAAATCTATTCCTGGCGTACCATTTTTTGCAAAGTGTTTTACAGCTATTAACTGGTTCTCTTTAACTTTTTTAACTAAATCAATTTCTCTATAATCCATTGAACCATCTTTTAATATTTTACCTGGTGTTTTTTCTTCCTCAAAAAATAGTTCAATCCTGGCATTTTCTCCCTTTTTTTCTTTTACACCTTCCGCTATCAGTATTAGTTCAAAGTCATTATCACCACTTTCTAAGATATCAACAATTGAATTGATAATATTATTTTTTATACCATATTTAATGTTTGACTTTTTTAATTGCTTTGAAAATTCGTAAGGCTTAAAAGTCTTTATATCTTCAGAAATATTTGGAAGTTTTACAAAATAAGCTTCCATATTATCTTCCGATACCCAAACTGGAGAATGAACAACCAAATTGCCATCATTATATTCTAAATAACCAAAAATATTTGAATAATACTTGATTTTTTCATCTTCTATCTTTACTTGAATATTTTTCCCCTCTCGAAAAAGCAAACGACCCATTATCCCTTCTACCTCATTTCCAAAGACATCAATACCTTTTTCTCCCTCTTCTGGAAGGGTAGTAACTGCTATCAATTCGCCCTTTTCCACAATTCTGACTGTAAAGAAATTTTCTTTAATAAAATCTAAAGATGAACTACTCAATATTTCATTAAGTCCTATTTTATGCTTTTCTATATAATTAATCTCATCTATATCCGAAAAGACTGAAAACTTAAGATTACTCTCTTCGCCTTTAGTGGGAGGAGACCCTTGTGCAATCAAAATATTGCTCAGAACATCATAATTTTCTTTTAAGCGAGTAACAGTGTTTTTAATCTCATCAAATTTTATTCCAAATTTAATATTTTGCCTTTTAATCAAATCTATTAAATCGTGATATTTCGTTTCTCTTCCATTAGGTAATTCAGGGTAAACTACTGATAAATATGCTGACAGTTTATCATCAGAAATTTTGACTTTTGTATTTCCTTTGGTAACCTTCTCTTTAAATTCTACATTGATAAATTCCTTAATATCTCCGTCTATTTCTTTATAATATTTTTCAATTATTTTGTGTTTTATCCTGATTATCGGGATTTCTAAAATACTGCTTGCTTTTTTCAATCCATCCTGGAAGTTTTCGACTTCTAAAATAACAAATCTTTCTTTACCTGAACCTTCGATTTCTTTTTCTTCAACAGGCGCTACATCTCCCATATAATCGGAGATTATCTTCTTAACAATATGAAAATCCGTTTTATCAAAATCTATTTCATTTAGTTCACTCGTTTCAGTGGCACTTCTGTCTAAAATCAAATCCTTCTTTTTTAACTTTTTCTTTCGCATGTCTATTTAAATTCTCCTAATATTTCATTTATTTTATCATGCATATCTGGCAAGTTGGAAGTAACTAAATAATCATTAATAGCAAGGGCGGTCAACGATGCATATCCTGCAACAATTTTTAACTTGTCTTTTTCAACTGCTTTTTTGATTTTTGAATTGTCAATAAGAATGACTCCCAAACAAATATTTTCTTTCTCTATTGGAATAAGATATGAATACTCATTGATTTTATTGATTTTATATTCGTCAACTGATGATACTAACTTATCTTTGTCTAACTTAGGAATGGGCAGTGTGGGGAAATTTTTTATCTTTTCACCTAATCTCACCTTTTTACTGTTTTTTATTAAATATCCTATTTTAGGAGACATTAATTTTTGTTCTTTATCCGCAACATATATAACAATATTATCAAACTTTACGATATCCAGAATCACTTCTAAAATTAAGTTTAATATATCTTCAAAAGCGTTTATTGTAAGTAAAGATTGAAGAATTTTATCTCTCCCTTCCAGTTCTTTTACTTTCAACTCCAACTTTTCATAAGCTTTCTTAAGTTCCACAGTTTTTTCCTCAACCTTCTTTTCCAGGTTTATATTCCATTCTTTCAATTCTTCATTTTGCTTTTTTACCTTTTCTAAAAGTTCTTTTCTTTCTTTAACCAATTCATAATGCTCAACTGCTCTTTTTATCTGGACCTTAAGATTTTCACCGTTCCAGGGTTTCTCTACAAATTTGTAAACTTCTCCTTCATTAATAGCGGAAATAGCTACATCAACATCGGCAAATCCAGTTAATATCATCCTGATAGTATTGGGAGATTTTTCTTTTGCTAATTTTAAAAAATCAATCCCATTTAATTCCGGCATCCTGTAATCAGAAAGAATTAATGAAAATTCATGCTCATCCAGTAACTTAAGTGCTTCTTGTCCACTGGAAGCAGTATAAATTTCATAACCCTCATTTTGAAATAATCTCTCCAATGACTTAAGAACATTTTCTTCATCATCAACAAAAATGAATTTATGTTTGATCATTTTTAGTACCTCTCTTAAAATATCTGTTAATATGATTGTTATTAAAATTTTATGTATAATACATTTTTTTCTGATATTATTACATTAATTTTCTCACATACAATTACTATCTACATCTATTCCCAATTTAATATCACCTATTATTTATAATAATCCACAATTAAAATGTTTTATTTATCACTATTTTTTTTGACTAACATATTAACAGTTCTCAATAAAATCTTGATCATCTACAACTAATATATTATAATCATTTATTTTTTATCCCTTCATCATCACTCAAATCAATCATATCTGTACCAGGCGAGTATTAAGTTATCTTCATTCCATTCCCCTTCAATTTACTTATCTTCTTTATTAATTTTGCCAGTTTCCATGCTGCATCATTAATTAACTCCGCATCTTTAAGCTCCTGGGTGTTCTTTTTTAAACTTTTCATCAAATAATCTATAGTTTGTAATTATTTTACGATACTATTTATTGCATTTTTAAATATCAACTTATATTTAACTAATTATAAACAATTAAACCTGCATTTATACTAAATAGTTTTTAATCTTCACCAAAAATATTTCTTCATTAAATGGTTTTGTGATATAACTAACAGCACCCATTTTTTTTGCTATGGAGGCAATTTCTATATTACCTACTCCAGTTAACATTATTACGGGTATTTTTCTTATTTCTCTATTCTTACTTTCTTTTAAAGCCTTCAGTACCTGCAATCCATTCATATTGGGCATTAATACATCGAGAAGAATCAAATCAGGCTTAGAATCTTCTACAATTTTCAAAGCCTCTTTACTTTCCCCTGTTTCGAGAATAATAACCGAAGGTAAACCTTGTTTCAACGTCCTTTTTATAGTATTCCTCATATTTTTCTCATCTTCAATAATCAATAATTTTTTGTTGTAATGCATAGTAATTTATCCTTTAATAATTTTATTTAAAACTCCATACAATGTCTTAATTTTAATTGGTTTTTTCAGAAATACAATGCCCTCACTTCAAAAGATTTTTTCTATAAAACTTTATTCTTCATTCTACAATAAGGATTTTTTGTTGTTTAGTTTAATCTGGTTTCTTTACCGGTAGTTTAATTGTGAACGTCGTCCCTTTTCCGACTTCGCTTTCTACATCAATGGTTCCATCATGTTCCTGAATTATTTTATACGAAATAGATAATCCAAGACCCGTGCCCTTACCAGGTTCTTTGGTTGTATAAAAAGCATCAAATATTTTTCCAACATTTTCTTTCGGTATCCCTTTCCCTGTATCACTTATTCGAATTACAATAAAATTGTTCTTAGTAAATGTTTTAATCTTGATAACTCCACGATTCTCGATTGCCTGAACGGCATTAACAAGGATGTTCACAAATACCTGTTCCAATCTTTTTATATCACATTCTATTTCTAGTATATCACCAAATTCCTTTACAACTTCAGATTTGTATTTCAATTCATTCCACACGATATTAAGAGTTTTTTCTATTCCCTTGTTAATATCTGCAATTTCCATTTTAGGCTTTTCTTTCCGAGCAAAACTTTTCAAATCTGAAACTATTTTTATCACCTTTTCAGCCCCTTCAATCGATTCTTCAGTAGCACTACTTATATCGTTAAAAAGATAATCAATATCAGCATCTTCTTTTAACTTCATAAATTTTTCAATAATGATTTTTTCTTTTGTATGCTCTTCAATTAATTCCTGAATATTTGTATAGAAATTTTTATTTTTTTCATTATATTTTAAAAGAATTTTTAAATTATTATAAATATATCCTATCGGATTATTTATCTCATGTGCAACTCCAGCAGCAAGTGTTCCAATAGATGCCATCTTCTCCGATTGAATCAACATTTGCTCCATCTGTTTCCGTTCGGTAATATCTCTAATTACACTCACCCAACCTGTTTGGTTACCAAGTTCATCTTTTAATGGGATTATAAAATTTTCAGTAGGAAAGATAGTTCCATTCTTTCGCTTCATCTCGAATTCAAAGTGAGAAAAAAATCCTTTTCTCACTACTGCAGGATAAAGATGTTTTTTAAATTCCTCAAACGATGAATCACTAATAAAAAGAAATTCAGGCGTATTTTCAAAGATTTCCTCCCGCCTGTAGCCAAACATCTCTAATGCTGCATGATTGCAGTCTATGGCAATAGGCGGTGTTGTGGCATTAAGAATAAAAATAGCATCGTTGAGGCTGTTGAATGTTTTTTCAATCAATTGCTTACTTTTTCTCAGTTCTTTCTCGGTCTTTTTACGCTCAGCAATTTCCTGTTGTAATTTTTTGTTATTCTTCGTTTGTTCCGATAATATTTCTAAATATTTCCCTGAAGAAACTTCATTCTCCTCTTTAGCCAGAAAATAGTCATTTTCCAAATGTTTTAATTTTACTTCCAATAATTCAATTTTATCTTTTAATTTATTATTTCCCATTTTAAAACCATCCTGCTTCTTCCATCTTGCCAATATTCTTTTTTACTTCATCAATTATTAATTCTATTGCTACTTCTTTAATCTTAAGTTTCTTTAAACAATTATAGAATAAATTTTTATCTTTATATGGAGAGTCATCATAACCGAGAGATTTGGTTTGACAAATATAGTTTGCAATATAAGTTGTTAAAGTACTTTTCGTATATTCGTCAATTACACTATCTAAGTTATGATGATTTCTTATAGCCTTTACCATTTCATCTGGGAAACCCCAGTCCTTGGCTATTGCTGCTCCAATATCAGCATGATTAAAACCTAAAAGAGCAGACTCTGTATTTACTAAATTATTTTTTTCATTTTTTGATTTTTTTAAAATATCTACAAAGCGGGGATGCAGAAACTGGTCAAGGACTATAACACCTATGTCATGTAATAGACCTGTAGCATAAATATTTTCTCCCCGTTCTCTAAATTCTCTCCTATAAATTAGTTTACTGCAAAGAGCCACGGCAACGCTATGTTTCCATAATGATATCCTTGTATATCCAAATAAGTAATCATTGCTTTCAAATAATTCACAAACCTTTTGACGTAATGCTAATTCTTTAACATCATCAAATCCGATGTAAACTATAGCTTCCTGTATTTCACTTATCTTTCTACGGAAACCATAATATGCGGAGTTTGTGAGTTTTAATAATTTTGCGGTCAGCGGAGGGTCAATTTCAATTATATTTTTTAAGTCTTTGGCACTTGAACTGGGATTATCGATTATTTTTATTAATTCCATTACAGTATGTTTAATCGAGGAAATCTCTGAATTATTAACCAATCCAATAATCTTCTTAATCTTACTCGCTTTTTCATCAGGTAATTTCATTTTTCTGTATCCTCAATGTATTCCAATGGCGTAATTATTATTGTTTTTTATAATATTTGTTATAGAAATAATTGTTTTTCTAAAGGGAGCATATAGTTTTATTTTAAAAACACTTCAAAATTTTCTAATAGTATCCTTCTATGGCTGCCAAGAGTTTTATATGCTTTTAGTTTCTTTGATTCAATCTATTAATTATTGATTGATAGGAAACACCACAATGGTTTGCCGCCTCTTGAGTCGCAAAGGCTTTTTTTCATTTCACCAATTCCAATTGGCAATTTTCTAAATCCAATATTATCAATTTAATACATTTTCTTTTAATATGCAACAAAAAATATACCGTATAAAATCATTCTCTATAAATTATATAATAACAATATACAACAGGAATTAGTTGATATTAATAACTATTTATTGTAAAATATTATACAATAATTTATAATACTTATGTTTACTTTTGTTATCAAAGCAAAAAATGACTGAAAATCTGTGCGCCTGCAGTTCTATTTATTGTTGATGATTTAAAATAGATAAAAAATGAGTGGGTTTTCAAAACCCTTTAGCATATCATTAAATTATTTCTATATACAAAAATCCTGCTAAATAATTTTTTCACATTGCCGATTTTTGCTTTTTTTGTGTGAAATGGTGGCACTTGTGACACTGGTGAGGATATAATAAAAAGAGTTGAATGGAATACTAATTTGGTTGAATTTTTATGAGTTACAATGCTATTTGAAAACTATTTGTATCTAACTTATAAAAGGAGAGTCTATTAAGAAAGTATTGATTTGGGGATTGAAGTATATTATATTGTGTGTCAATTTGTGGAAATATTTATCTGGGTTTTATTGTGGAAGCCATGCAATTATACTATTTGCTTTTTAATAGGTTACGAAAGTTCTTTGAATTATATCCCGCTTGTCTGGCAGAGAAGGGAGGGTAATTTTTAAACAACTTTGTAACTCTATAATAATCAATATAGCTGCGTGCGGCTGCTGTATTTACATCTAAAAAGTATTTTGCTATAAGTGTCACAAGTGTTACGATTTTACACCAAAAGTGTCAGGAAGTGGCAAGGTTCCATCGGAGAAGTGTTTTTTTGCCCTGCCAAGAGAAGCTGTAATCCATTGACATTATTGGTCTGGACAAGAAGATTTGAACCTCAGCCCTTGTGCTACTAAATTATCAGTTTTTAATATCTAAATATAATAAATACATACAATAAATTTTCGTTTTACTCATATGTAACTAAAAAGTTACCACTTTCGATATAATTTATTTTTCTTTTAATTACGTAGAGTAATATATTATTCTTTTACTTTTCAATTGATTTATATTGAATTATCATTCTTAAAGCGAAATGGCTTGCCACCTGTAATCTGATTACTCGTTATTGTCGGACACCAATATTTTTCAATATGCTCAATTATTCGAGCAAGTCCCTCAAAGTGTTTACCCGGATCCCTATGATGGGAATCAGTCAAATCGCGACATAATATGACACTCTTACCTAAGTACACCATTTGGCGAATTCCAAATGGGCGACCTAGTACACAAACATTGGTATGTACTCCCATTATAATAACAGTTTCGATACCTTTATCTTGCAGCAAATTATATATTTCTTGCCCATCATCGCTTATTGCGTCTTCTGTTTCAATTTCTATTGTTTTGATCTGCCGCTCATATGCCTTGGATTTTGACCGACAAGGCTCTGGGTTATCACAAGAACATCCACCTTTCTCTAACTT
>JABXJV010000261.1 GCA_013375355.1 Candidatus Helarchaeota archaeon | reverse complement strand
CCTCCTTTCCATCTGACTGTGATAGAAAAATCAACTGTTCTGTTTAATGGAATGCTTGTTTGGTTTGTTGAAGCAGTGATTGAAATTTCTTCTTTTATATTTTTCTCCTGTTCACCGGCAGATAAATTTAAATTTATTAATAAGATGAGACTTAATGCAGATAATAGAAACCTTTTCATATCTGGTATTACTATTTTTTCATTACAGATTCGTGGGATTTGAAAATTTTATTTAATTAATACTTATCATAAACTTAAAAGTTCCGTTTTTGATTCATTTCAAAAAAATAAACTTTTTCATTAAAACTTATTCTTTTGCATGCCACTTCGTATCTTTTGAAAAAGAAAGTAGCTCCGCTACAGCGGATCCGCCTAAGGCAGAAAAGAAAACTTTATAATAAAAATAAAAAAACCGATAAATCGGGCGATTTATCGGTTTTAAATAATTGGCAGTTAGATTTTATAAAATCATTTGATCAATTCATCTGGACTTTTCCCCATATTTTTGAGTTCAAAGTTTACCGAACTTACAAGTTCATTATCAGGGTATTTCTCTAAAAATTCTTTGTAAACATTTCTTGCTTTTTCATGATTTCCCAATTCATTTGCGTTAATATACGCAATCATGAAAAGAGCCATGGGACTGTATTCGCTGTCTGGATGAATCCTAATTAATTCTTCATATAAACTTACCGCCTTTTCAGGATTCCCCCTGCTGTTCTCTCTCTGAGCGAGTTCCAGCAGTTCTTGATCGGTCAATTTTTTACTGCAGTCAAAACTTAAAGAAAATATAAGTAACAAAACAAATAATCTTAACAATGAACTACTTTTCATTAAGCCCTCCGATTTGTATTTATGCTCTTGAAATTATTCATTTGAATAAAAAATATAGTAAAATATTAATTTAATTACAAGGAATTTTGTTCTACTATATCTTGCTCGACCCCACATATTAAAATATGACTTAATCAGAGGCATATATACCTGTAATTTTAATCGGAATCCAATTCCATACTTTTTTATTTTTTATTGAATATATCCACTTTTTGATTAGCCAAGTCCAATCGTATTAACTTTTTCTGCCTTCCATCCTGAATAAACAAATTAATCATAGAATTTTTGTATGACTCCACAAAGGCACTGCTAATTTTATCTATGAGTCTTCTTGGATGCAAAACGGTTACAATTAAGGTTTCATTGGTGATTTCGGGCGAAATTTTCAGAGTCCTTCCATTTACTGCAGTAGTTACCCTCTCAGGGAGAAGAAAATGGGCATCCATTACAACATCCTCATTTTTAACCATGCAATAGTGATTGCTGCGTTTTTCAATACCTCTCTCAGTGTG
>JABXJV010000260.1 GCA_013375355.1 Candidatus Helarchaeota archaeon | reverse complement strand
ATCCTGAATAATAATGGTATCTCAGACATTCCTGTCTGACCAGATTATATTCGACCTTGATAAATCAAGCCCATACAATCGTAATAATAACATAATTGTCAAAAAATTGCGATACAAAAAATATTTATCCCCCTGAAGTAGGGGCGACCAGCAGGGTCGCCCAAACCAATAAGGACAACTTTTATTAGTAGATGATTCAAGTAAAATAATACTTAAAACTTTTTATTTTGCTCTCTTTAATTCAGATAGAATCATTCCCATTAGTATTAATCCTGCTCCGATTGTTCCAATGATACCTAATTTTTCTCCATAAAATAGATAGGCAATTAAGTATGCAAAAACCGGTTCCATAGTGAAAATAATTGCAGCGTGAGCAGCAGTTGTATATCTCTGGACGCGATTTAGGATATATATTGCAAAAGCAGAGCAAAAAATTGATGTAATTAATAATGTCCAGAAAACAGTAAGTGTAAAGTTGAACCTTGGAGTCTCAAAAATTGGTATGGCTAACAAGTTTAATATGGCTGTCATAATAAGTTGAAGAAAGGAGAGTTTAATGTAGTCATATTTTTTAGTAAATATTTCAATACAGATAAGATGGAGTGCATATGCAGCAGCGCACATTACAGTCAGCAAATCCCCAATGTTAATTCCCCCATTGCTTCCTGACATAGTCAATAGTCTTAGACCTATAAGGGCAAGAAACGCACTAAATATTACTGTGGGTTTTGGGATAATTTTTTCAATTATTATAATAAATAATGGGACAAGTATAACAGAAAATCCAGTTATAAAAGCAGATTTTGATGCAGTTGTATAATATAATCCAATAGTCTGAAATCCGTAACCGAGAGCCAGAAATAAGCCAGTTAATAATCCTGCTTTTATTAAAGGTTTTTCAAATGACCCTAATTTATCTCTGAATATTATCCAGAATAATATGCTTGCTAATGTGAATCTGACAGAGTTAAAAACAAGGGGTGATATGTCGTTTAACGCATTCTTAACAAGACCAAACGTTGCTCCCCAGATAAATGCCAGTCCTAAAAGGAATAAATCTGCTTTACTGCTTTTTTTCATTTTTCTGTTTTGCTGCTGTCCACCTATTAAAATAAGAGATTATGAGTGAAGTTAGATGGTTAGTATATTTGATTATAATTATATTGGATTTTAATAATTTTTTAAATTTAAAAATAAAATTTCAAATTTCATAATTTTTTATTGAAAAAAAGTAAAATCAAAGTTATATTTTCTATAAGATTTAAATTATTGATTAGATAAAGGGAGATTTTATGTTATTTAAAATTAAAATTTTTTATAGATTTATTTTTATTGTCGTTTTGATTTTTATTTTTTCAGGTCTTTATTCGAATGGAATTGGAGAAAATAATTTTAATAGTGAAGATGCGATTGTGTCGAAGTTAAAATCATTCGATGATAAATTCGAAGAAGCCGAAACCAGGTATGAAAAAATAAAGAGCAGAACCTTTTATGAAAGGTTTAATTCTTTATTGTCCAAGAAATATAAATATATTCCAGAAACTTTTAATCATTCACTATTGAAGGGGGTAATAGTCGATGATTTTCAGGTAAATGATGATAATAATGTCGGCACATTTATTCAGATAGAACCAGATATAAAGGTGAATAAATATGGTATGGGAGTGATTTGCTGGATAGATGACCGAAATGGCGATATAGATATATATGCACAGAGGTTTGACTCTTTGGGTAACCCATTAGGCGAAAATTTTAAGGCGAATGATGACCAGAGCTCAGCATCTCAGAGTGACCCTGATGTTTGTATTTTTGACGATGGTTCATTTGTTATTTGCTGGACGGATACTCGTAATGGCAGCGACGACCCCGATATTTACGCTCAGAAGTATAACAACAGCGGTGAGCCAATCGGAAATAATTT
>JABXJV010000259.1 GCA_013375355.1 Candidatus Helarchaeota archaeon | reverse complement strand
TTTTCAAGAAGAACAAGACGCATTTTTAAAGAAAAGACAAAATTTTGATTTGTTATTTGAAAATATAAAAGATAAAAAGGATCAACTTAATCTTTTAAAGGTTGATCAAGCTCAATTAAGACTAAAAAGCGAACACCTTGAAATTTTAAATATTTTGCTTTTAAATTTTAATGATAAAAATTCTCCGAATACGATGACACTTAAGGACGTAAGTCAAAAAATTAAGGGGAAATATACAGAACCAACCATAAGATATAATTTGCATTTATTAGAAAGAAGGAGATTAATAATTCGACAGAAAATCGGTAGAATAAACTATTATCGCCCAAATAGTTTAAAATCAATAGTTGAAATTGAACAAAGATTTCATGAGAATCTTTGGAATGAGAAAAAGAAAAGAATGAATGAAGTTATTCAGTTTTTTCAAAAGACACCAAAGAGATTACCAGAAAAACTAAAAGATTTTGAGGTAAAAGCTAATATAAAAGAAATTAAAGAAACCATGATTAAATTAATTAATAATGCAGATAAAGAGATTTTTATTGATTTTAGATGTGGTTTTGAAAGAATAGATCCTATTAAGGGATTTTTAGAAGAAATTTTTTATAGTTTATTAGAAATTTTAAGGAAAAAAGTTGAAATTAGGCTAAAAATACTCTTATATATTGATGATTGGCTTATCCATAAATTCGATAATATCTTCTTACAATTTATATCGGAAATTAATTCCGAAAAATTTGAAATTAGAGTTCCCATAGAAAAAGAACAAAGAGAATTAAGAATAATAATTGATGAAAAAACAATATTTCAAATTATTGGAGTATATGAATTAACTGAGAATGAGAATGGGTTAACTATAAATAATAACATAACCGCAAGACAAGCTAAATTTGTGTTTAATCAGATATGGGAAAATAGTCTGGATATAAGAGATGCAATTATAGAATATACAATTAATAAAGATTTAGAAAAAGCAATTAAAGTATCAGAAAAGAAATACCCAATAAAATATAATTTCACCGATAAATTTATCGTAATCTCTGGATTAAAGATAGGGTTAAAATTTTATTTACATTTATTTGAAAATGCTCAAAGTGAAGTACTTACAATTCAGGGGCCAATTTTTAAAACGGGTGAAAGAACTCTCTCAGTATTAGACACTCTTTCCCAAGAAAAATTCTATGATAAATTAAATTCATTAGTTCCTAAAAAAATCAAAGACGGTATAAATTTTAAATGGATAAGAAATATTACTGTTCCACATTTAACAATATATCCAAAAGACGAGTTGAAAAGGTTTTTCATAGATCTTATCTTGAGAATGTATCCTGAGTTTCAGATGAGACAGATTTCATTTGAACAATTCCAATTTGCAATTATTGATCAAAAAATTCTATGTTTCTTTGAGTATTCGGAATTCTCTAAATTAACTTTGATCCATGATAATTTCCTTATACAAAAATATAATTCAATATTCCAGAAACTTTGGTTTGATGCATATGATATTCGTCTTCAGTGGATTACGGAGATTTCTGAGCCTCTTCAAAAATACGTAATAAGCACTTTCAATAAGATAGAACTTCAAGTTCCAAAGTCTAAAGATAAAATTCCAGCTGATTTAGAACATTTTATTAATAAATATGGCACTCCAGAATAATTTAAGTAAGATAAGAATACTGCAGTATTAGTTAGTTTTAAGAATCATCATTTACTTCTTTTTTAATAATGGAGTATTTTAATGATTTTTATTTCATATTATTAAAATCCGACAGATTTAGAGGAATGAGATTTGTCTGATAATTTAACTAACACTTTAGAAAAATTTAAAGAGAAAAATGAGGTTTTAAACGCATTTATAAGAGCATTTTTTTCTCAATCACCTGGAGAGCTTCGTAACGAGGCATTTAAAATATTAAAGGTATTAAATGAAGATTTCAGCTCACCATTAACTCAAAAAGAACTTTTACATAACATTTCATCATCTAAAGATTCCAATGTTTCAGTTTCTTCACTACGCAGACGTTTAAAATCATTAACTGAAACTGGTTTGGTTACTGAACTTGTGGCAGCTGGAATAGATGCAAGAAATACATACTATAAATTATCTCCTGAAATTCACTCAATTCTTGCTAGATTTATTTCTGTGCTCGATTTATTAGAAGATAAGACCCATATCAACGTTGCCGAGTTCCTTTCAAGAGAAATTGAAGATAGGGTTAATGTCCCTACGGATGTTTATACAAAGAAAATAAGACACGGCTATATATTAATTGGTGTAAATTTAACAAAGCCTATTAACTCATCGTTTTGTAAAAAGGAGTTATGTGGTTTTTGTAATAAAGTTGTACGCAAGGTAATAAATTCCTTATTTCCCCTTTATGAGTTTAATGTAATTTCTGAAAAAAAATTAGAAGATAAATGTAAATTTAGATATACTATAAGACCCAATTAGGATTGTATTGAATGGGAGTAGACAGTTTAAAAATATTAGGAGTTCTATCCTTATCTGAAGTCCAAAAATGGCGAAACATTTTAGGGGACTTAAGATTCTCCCAAGTCTTGGGTTATTTATCAAACAGAATTATTGAAGAAGATGTATTTTATCAAAAAAATCTGTATGGAGTATCTCCTACACGGGATATCAAATTAATAATAGAATATTTAATGGATATTACAACAGAAAGCAGAAAATCGGATAAAAAAATCATAACAATAGAAGAATTTGAGGTATTATCCGAAAGTTTAATAGATAGTAGTTTAACTGGGTCAATAACTAGCATTATTAATTTTAGTGATCTACGAGAATTTTTGATGGTTAGGAAATTCGGTCTTCTTCCAGAACATTTACTTTATAGAACTTTACTATTCAAAACTTCACCTGATATTTCGGAAAAATGTAACTGCATTTTAATTGAGTTTTTAAATAATCAAGTTAAATTTAATATTTTAGACCAATCTTTAAAATTAATTGATGATATTAGAGGCCATGCAATAGATCTCATTGATAATTCTTCTCCAGACGCAGTATTATTTGATGATAACGCCACAAAAATTATAGAAACCGAAAAACTAAAGGTCCTCAATCCCATGATTGATTTTTGTTATACTTCTAATAAGAGTTTATCTGGTTTACTTAATAATCCTGATACTACCGAAATATCCACAGCGATAGAGCATTATTATCAAGTTAAGATGGGAATGAGTTCAAAAAAATGGCGATTACCTAGACGTGATACTGAACTTTTATTTTTTCTAATGCATCCTGGAGAATTTACCAAGATTTTTAAAGATTGTAATCAAGGAATAGAACGGGAATTTTTATACTTTTCCCCATATGATCACTATAATATTTGGAGAATTAATACTTATCATAAAAATAAAACTACTGAATATTCCATTTTAACAAATGCAATTCAGAATATATCATTAATTCCAATCGCAAATAGAATTACAGCAATTTTATCAAATACTATCCCACCACAAAGTTTTCAAGCATATAATCAAGCAGTTTTGAAAAAGAAAATGAAAAATTTAGTTTATAATATCAAATCACTCGATTATAAAGATATTTTAAGTAAATCTCGGCCATTAAATATTTCATCTAATATAAGTGATACGGATATAGAAATAGAAATGGAAATTCAAAAATTAGAAAAAGAAATGCTTACAAGCAAAGAAACAATTAAAAAACATATATCTAATGCTGATAACAAGAAATAAATTCTAATTTCATTTTACTACTTTCTTTTTTAAAAATTTGCTTTACATATAAATCTTTTATTGGCTCTTTTTGTGTTATTTTTATTATTTTCTATTGAATCAATCTGTTTTTAGCTTTTTCACTCACAAAATTATTTAAAGAGTAGTCAATTATAATATAAAAAAATAAATATTTTGAGTTAAACCTTAATTTAATAACTATACTATTTGAGGCGAACTTAAAACGTGCGGCATAATTGCGATGGTTTTCAACGATAATACTCAAGTTGCACCATTATTAAAGGATTCTTTAAAACGCTTGGAATACAGAGGGTACGATAGCGTAGGATTAGCCACAATATCTGAAGGAAAAATTTATATTAAAAAAGATAAAGGTAAAATTGACGAAGTAGATGCAAGAATTACCCTTACAGATTTACCGGGAAACATTGGAATTGGTCATACGCGTTGGGCAACCCATGGCGCAGTCTCTAAGATAAATGCTCATCCTCATCACTGCTGCACACACAAACTTACTTTGGTACATAATGGAATTGTCGAAAATTTTTTAGAGCTGCGAGAAGAAATCGAAAGTAAATATGGTCATGAATTCATAAGTGAATGCGATACAGAAGTTTTACCCCATTTAATTGAAATAAATTTAAGAAAAAGAAGAGTAAAATTAAAAGAAGCTGTTGTAAAAGCTTTAGAAAAAGTCCGGGGAGAATATGCTCTTGCAATTTTACATGAGGACTATCCTCGACAAATAATTGTCGCAAGAAAAGATAGCCCCCTCGTAATTGGTGTTGGTTCTAACGCAGTATTTGCTGCGAGTGATATTCCTGCTTTTTTACATTTGACAAATCGTGCAATCATACTAGAAGATGAAGAAATTGCTGTCTTAACTCCTAATAATGTAGAAATTTATAAGTTAGGTGATCCGGACACTATTGTATCAAGAAAACCAATGACTATCGAATGGACTTCAGAAATGGCACAAAAAGGTGGTATGCCTCATTTCATGCTAAAAGAAATTCATGAACAACCAAGAGCAATTAGAAATACTTTGTTAATTGATGTAGAAAATATAATTAATATTGCTAACACAATTAATAATGCAAAAAAGGTTTTTATTACTGCTGCAGGGACTTCTTACCATGCAGGGCTTGCTGGCTCTTATATATTTAACAGTCTTACAAAAACAAATAATAGAGCATTAATATCATCTGAATTTATTGATAAAGTAGGAAATGTAATCGATGATGATTCTGTCGTATTAGGGATCTCACAATCAGGAGAATCAATGGATACTTTATCTGCTGTAAAATTTGCAAAAAAGGCTGGAGCTAAAATATTATCAATCACTAACGTTGTTGGAAGCTCTATTACAAGGCTTTCAGATCATGTCATTAATACTCAGGCTGGTCCTGAAATAGGCGTGGCTGCAACTAAAACTTTCCTAGTTCAGTTAATCTCACTTTCTATGCTTGGTATGCAATTAGGAAAAATTAAAGGAATAATTAATCAATCCGAATTTAAAGATTTAAAGCATCACTTGGATTTCTTACCCGATATTGTCCAGAAAACCATTATAAACCAGGAAGAAAATATTAAAAACGCCGCAGAACAATTTTCAAATAAAGAGAATTTTTTATTTTTAGGTCGAGGTATAAATACTGCTACTGCATCGGAAGGAGCATTAAAATTAAAAGAAATTTCATATATCCATGCTGAGAGTTATCCAGCAGGAGAAAGTAAACACGGTCCCATTGCTTTAATAGAAGAAAATTTTCCAGTAGTGTTTGTGGCTCCTCCAGATGATACTCAAGAGCGTTTAATAACAAATATAATGGAAATGAAAGCTCGAGGGGCCAAAATCATTAGTGTTGTTGAAATTGATGATTTAAAAATTCAAAAATTATCTGATGTAAAATTC
>JABXJV010000258.1 GCA_013375355.1 Candidatus Helarchaeota archaeon | reverse complement strand
TTCTTTTTCAAAATCTCTTGAAAATAAAGTTAGTTTCTCCCTAAGCCAATAGGACTCAACACCATCAATAAATAATGCAAAAATTGCATATTTTCCTTGTTCCAATATTATTTCAAAATTTTTATATTCCATTTTTCGCATTGGTTCCCGTACTTTCTTAATCTCAGAACTAAACTCTTGTATTACTCCTAAAAATCCCCCAATTAAATCTGAATCCAACTCCCAATCCCCTAATTTTTTATCATAAATCGTAGCACCCACCTTTCTATGAATTACGAGAATGTAACGCAATTTTCCTATTTCTTTTTGTGGATACACGCTTATTGTAGCACTTCTATAAAACTGTTGTATTCCTCGTATTGTTAAAAAAATAGTAATAAAAGTAAAAATCATGAGTGGTGAAATAATTATTCCTATACCAAGCCATGTAATATAGCGTTGCTTAAGAACTTCCATCACTATCATAAGACTGAATTCGGTTATTCCCGTAATTATAGCCATTACTAGCAATAACCAACCTAAAGCGAATTTTTTCCATGGTTTCCACATTTTAGAATGTTTGGTGAACCCTTGTAATTTAAAAGCATAATAAACCAATGGAATAGCAACTGGAAGAAATGAAATGAGGAGAAGGATTAAAAACAACATTGTTTGAGATCTTAATGGCATAGTTCCAGGGGGATAATAGTAAGTATTATACGTATATACTGCCCAAAACTTAAGAAAATCCTCCATATTAAGTATAAACGTAATTTATATCTCCTAACATTTTTTTCTATAATTGAAGAAATTTTAACTCTATAATTTATTAGTACTTTTAAATGAGATTTTAACTTATTGGTTCAAAAACGAAGGTACAAACTTCTTCTCCGTCTAAATCAGAACAAATTTCTAAATATTCTGTTTTTAATTTCATTCCAATTTTAAGACCTTTCTCGCTAATAATTTGTCCAAGAGCTCTTATACCATTTGGGAATTCAACAATTCCCAATGCATAAGATTCTTTATTACGATATTCTTTTGGAGGAGCTTTTAAAATTGTATAAGTAAGTAAAATAGCTTCATTTGGAGCCTCGATTTCTTCAAACTCCCTATTTTTACAATTTA
The DNA here is from genome assembly GCA_013375355.1 of Candidatus Helarchaeota archaeon. The sequence continues at coordinate 7,296 of JABXJV010000258.1, read as the reverse complement.
AACATCTTACATGTTCAGAATATTGAAGTTTACCGCATTTTTTACATTTATGCCAAACAATCTTTTCTTCAATTTCACCCATTTTTACATTCTCTCCGTTAAAATACTTATAATATTATTTCCAAATCCTCCAAAATTGCAGGTAATGCCTGATTTAGCGCCTTCAACTTGACGTTTACCAGCTTCTCCTCTTAATTGCCATACTAATTCAACAACTTGAGCTACACCAGTTGCTCCTAAAGGATGACCTCTTGCCTTTAGCCCACCCGATGGATTAATTGGAATTTCTCCACCAATTTCAGTCTTTCCTTCTGCAGCTGCTTTAGCTCCTTCGCCTTTTTTAAAAAATCCCATATCTTCACTTTGTACAGCCTCTAATATAGCAAATGCGTCATGAAGTTCTGCAACATCCATATCCATGGGACCTTTTTTTGCCATTTCGTAAGCTTGCTTTGAGCAAATTTGTAATGCATCCAAGACAGTCATGTCTTCTCGTTCATAAATTATATGTGTATCTGTAGCTTGTCCCACACCACTAATCTTTATCGGAGTATCGCAATAATTTTTTGCTTGATCCGCAGGACATAAAACTACAGATGCAGCTCCATCAGAAATAGGACAAATATGAAATAACTGAAGAGGATCTGCGATAATAGGATTTGATTTTAAGTCTCTTAAGTATTCATTCACATTATTCCAATTACCTCTCCCCTTTTCAATTGCCCTTTTCATAAAACCTTCTATATCTCTTTGAAAATGTGCGTAAGGATTTAATGCACCATTCTTATGATTTTTTATTGCTATACTGTCCAACCACTCGATTTTTGCATTATATTTATCTAAATATGCTCGAGTTAGAAGCCCCGCAAATGAAGGTAGGGATACTCCATGGATACGTTCAGCTGAATGGTGGGTTATTGTTGCTACAGCTGAGGTCACGAATCCAGGAATCGTAATGTGGGTCATTTTTTCGCCTCCAGTAACAAGTATTAAATCACATAATCCAGAAGCAATAGCATAAAATGCATTTTTTATTGCAGAACCACCGCTAGCCGGTCCATTTTTTATATGATCTGCAGCTGCGGGAATAAGATTAATCCGATCAACCAAAGCACTTGCAACACCTGTCATTTGACAGAATTCTCCAGGACACATACTAGCAACATAGACCGCATCATAATCATTTTCAGAAGTGTTTGATTCATCAATGGCTTGAATAGAGGATTCTATTAGCAAATCCATGAAATTTTTGTCTTTAAGTCTTCCAAATTTAGTATGTCCTACTCCAATAATTGCTACGTCTCTCATTTAATCTCCTTAAAATTCTTTATTCTTTTTAATAAAAAAAATTATGTAGTATAATATAATTCTTAATATCAATTCAAATTTTCTTATACTAATTATGTTTTTGTTAAAGGTGCCTTATTTAAAGGACAAACTTCCAAGCACTTAGCACATCCAACAGTATATTCAATAAGTAGTGTATTTGTAATTAGTTCAATGTTTTTAACATAATTCTGGTCGTATGGGTGCAATATATTTAGCCCATGCTTAACCACATTATTAAGGCATTTGATTTTATTAAATTTACCTGTTTTCTTCCCGAATGCCTTTGCTGGACAATTTTCAATACATAAATTACAATCCAGACAAATCTCTTCTTCATAAGGTTTATCGGGTATTAATTTCGCTGTTGTAATAACTGCTGATAATCTGATTAGAGTTCCATATTTCGGATGAATCAATAAGCCATTTTTTGCGATACGACCTAATCCTGCCGCCAAAGCTGCATGTTTAAGTGAAATAATTCCCCATGGCTCGAGATTTTCAATTCTTAATGGAATATAAGATGGAATGGGAATTGCATAATACCCTAATGATTCTATATAATCTGATAATCTTGTGGCTGCAATATCTAAGAATTTATAGACACTATGATAAAGTCTATGGACCAATTGTTCTTGATGATAATTCATTTTAAAAATAGCCCGAGGGAGAGTTTTCCCAAAAACAATGACCGATTTGGCATCTTCCAAAATATTTTTTGGGCGATGGTTTTCTGGAGCTTCTAAAAAAAGTTTATTTTCTGCCTCTGCTATTCCTATAGCATCCATATCTAGATTATGAATATATTTTTTAATTTTTTCAGTCAATTCTTCAATGTTATTATTTTTTGAGATAAAAACCACCCAAATTTAATTTATGTAAACATTTAAATTATCTTCCATAATTAACCAAATATTAAATTTTTCTGTATTATTTGAAAATATGGGATAGGATGCTTATGTTTGAAAAAATTCAAAATACCCTTATAGATTTCATTACAACAGGTCATGATTTTGTAATTAAGACCGCAGCGCTTGCTTTGGGAGCTTTAAATGCTGGAGGCATAATGGAAAAAAAGATTTCAGAAGATTCTATGGTCTTAAAGAAATTAATTGAATTAACTGAACCAAAATATGAGGAAAAAGATGAACTACTGAGTGTCTTTGCAACAATAGGTTTAGGCTTTATTTTTTCTTCAAAATTTAAGGAAATAATAGATGTAAAAAAATATGGCTTGGAATATGATTCAGCAAAAAGAACCAATCAAGAAGCAATTGCAATTATTGCTGGATTGGGTTCATTATCTAATTCTGAACAGATAATTAATAAAGCTATGAGCCAAAAAGGAGATGAATATAATTGGGGGGCTACTGTAGGCGCATGTCTATATATGCTTGAAACTGGAAAAGTGCCATATAAAGAAATTACAAAAGATTTAGATGAATTAATAAACCATGATTATTATGATGTTGCTTCTAATGCACTTATTTGTTATGGATTTACGCCCCTAGATGAGAGTCAAGCGCAAAGATCAATTGAAAAAGTCGAGCCAATAATCGATTTTGAACAGCCATATGAAAAGAGAATTGCTTCTATTTTATCTAGCACATTAATGAGTGCAAATTTAACAGACGAAGTTCAAGCTATGAAAAATTCTCATAAATATTCAGACGCAGGATTGTGGGCGGTATTAGCTATGTATGCTTGTTATCCACTATATGTAATTCCAAAAAAAGAAAATTTAACTGATGAAGAATTTTCAAATTATCCATTTGTCGCTAATCTCCCTCCTGAATCGATATATGAGGAAATTGGTTTAGATCTCGGTGTCTCAATGCTAAGTAGTATTGCAGCAGAAGATCTGAAAGATTTTATTTTTAGAAATCATTCTGAAATTGTAGAACCTCATGATGAAGGACCTGCTGATACTAACTTTGCATATTTAGCGAATAAAGGGTTAATTACTCCATTCAAAGAAAATCCAAAAGAAGAATTTATAAAATTATTAAAAGAAGAATATTCTCCCATCCTTGAAGCTTTACATCAACCTAAAGAAAAAGTAGATAAAGAATCAGCTCCTGTCATCGACACTTCCTGGAATCTTTCTCGTCTTAAAATTGGTGCAACTCTTGGAATAGGCTGGGGAATATATACTCTACGCAAGTTATCGAAAAGTGATGATGAAATTTTAGAATTAGCATTTCAGCTACTTGAAAAAGCAATACAAAGTAATGAAATATTGGTTCAAACCACAGCAATTATTAGTATGTTAGCAATTGCAGCCAAGTCAGATATGTTTAGAAAATTTTTATTAGTTCATTCTCTTTTTGAATTTGAGTATTCAGATTATACTTATTTTAAAGTGGTATATTTAATTCATACAATCTATTTAATTTTATGCAATAAATTTAACAGATTATAATTTAATAGAAAAGGAAGTTAGAAAATGACAACTGAAGTAATAATTGATAATTATATGGAAAATCTAATGAGGAGTTTATCAGTTCCTGAAGATAAAATAAAAGAACAAAAAGCTTTGGCAAAATTATTGAAGGCTTTAGAAAAATATGAGGTCATTACTAAAGAAGATGGGGAACTTTTAATTAAAATTGGAAAAGATGGCGGAACCATTCCAGAGTTAGCAGAAAAATTATCCATGGATCGAAAAGAATTGGTAAAAAAATTAAATGATATATTCCTAAATAAAGGAATTGTTCATCCAGAGCCAAATAAAGAAACAGGTTTGGTAGATTGGAAACCAACTTCATCTTTACTGCTTCATGATTTGGTCTTTATTAATCCAAAATTCCAACCAGATACTCATAAAGAATTATTAGATTTACTAGATGAATATTATGAAACTGGGATGGTATATGTCCTAGGGCGTTCTAAAAAACCATTATTCAGAATTTTACCAGTAAATGAAACTATTTCTTTAAATCAAACCAATATATTTCCCTATGAAGAAGTAGAAAAAATAATTAATAGTGCTAAAAAAATTAGCTTAACAGATTGTGTATGTAGAAAAAGAGCTAGACGGTGCAACCACCCATCAGAGGTTTGTTTGGCTTTCGATCTTGCTGCTGATATGTTAATTCAAAGAAAATTTGCTAAAAAAATTACAAAAGAAGAAGCATTGGAAGTAATAAAGAAGTCTGAAGAATCTGGATTAGTTCATTGTGTTGATAATAAGCAAAAAGGACTTTACTTTATATGCAACTGTTGTTCATGTGCTTGCGGAGTTGTAAGAGGAGCAGTCGTTCATGGCTATCGGGATATTGTAAATCAATCACGATATGAAGCATCTGTTGATCCCGAAGTTTGTATAGGTTGCGAAACATGTATTGATAAATGCCAGTTCGATGCTATAACGATTGAAGATGGTAAATCTATTATTAACCAAAATAATTGTTGGGGTTGCGGAAATTGTGCTACTAATTGCCCTGAATCCGCAATAACATTAAAACAAATCAGACCTCAAGATTTTATTCCAGAAAAAGGTGAGAGCTTTATGGGTTTCTAATTGAAACCCAATAAAAAATATTTTTTTACCCCCAAAACATCAACACATATATTTCTTTGACTGAAAGTTTAATTAATCTTAATTTTAAAATCTAATTTTGGTTTTTATTAATAATTCAAATTTTTTAACCCTACAATTATTTTAAATTCACAAATTCTATGAAAAATGTAAATATAGAAATTATATCTAATTTTCTAATTAAAAATTCCAAATTGAGTTGATAAAATGGAGAAATATGAATCAAAATTTTGGACTAAAAAGTACGATAAGCATGTAAAACCTAGTTTAGACTATCCAACTGAAGGGCTAGGAAAGATTTTCGATGAAAAAATGAAAGGTGCAGCAGAAAAAAATATGATAGCATGTTGGTTCATGAATAGAGAAATGGGTTACAAAGAACTTAGAGATATGTGTCATCGTTTAGCTACATTCCTTCAAAAGAATGGATTTGAGAAAGGAGATGTTGTTGCAATCAACTTACCAAATTGTCCCCAATACCTTGCTGCAAATTTCGGTTGTTTTCTAGCTGGCGGAGTCGCTAGCGGGTGTTCTGCCTTATTAAGTGAAGATGAAATGGAATATCAACTGAAAGATAGTAATGCGAAAGCCATTGTTACATTAGATGCTATCTATCAACATCGATTAAGACCAATTTTAAGTAAACTCCCTAACCTTAAGATAATTATTACAACTAATATTAGCGAATACATGGGTTTCTCAGGATTCAAAGTGTTTTTAGGAAAACTCCTAAAAAAAATCCCAAAAGGTAAAGTAAAACCATATCCTGGAAGAAAAGTTGCATGGTTTAAGGAGGTAATGGTAACATCCCCTGATGTTAAAGAAGTTTCAATAGATGTTGAAACCGATTTAGCATGTCTCCAATATACTGGTGGTACAACCGGACGACCTAAAGGAACTCGCCTAACACATAAAAATATTGCCGCAAATCTACTTCAATGGCAAAATTGGGCCGACTTTCATGATGAAATGGTTTGCTCTGGGTTCCCTGCATTCCATATCGCGGGACTCTTAGTAGTACATGCTGCTGTTTATACTCAAAGTAAACAAATATTAATCGCAAATCCAAGGGATACAAATCACATAATTGAAGAGTGGATAGAGAAGAAACCTACAATATTGGCTAATGTTCCAACATTATATAATATGCTCGTGAATAATAAAAAGTCTAAAAAGATTCCAAAGTCTGTTCTTGATAATGTTAAGGCTTACGTTTCTGGGGCTGCCCCTTTTCCAGCAGAAGCTATCAGAGATTTTGAAAAAGCCATGAAAGCAGAAAATAAAGTCCTGGAAGTATATGGCCAAACTGAAACTTCACCATTAGTAACTGCAAACCCATATTTAGGAGAAAAGAAAATAGGAAAAGTTGGATTACCTCTGCAAGATACTGAAATAAAAATTGTAGATATCGAAACCGGCGAACCCGTTGAACTTGGAAAACCAGGTGAATTACTGTTTAGAGGTCCTCAAGTTACTAAAGGATATCATAATAAACCTGAAGCTACAGCTAAAACAATCGAATCTGATGGCTGGTTACATACAGGAGATGTAGGTGTCATGGATGAGGATGGGCATGTACAAATTGTAGATCGCATCAAGGATATGATAATAGTCAGCGGTTTCAAGGTTTACAGTGTACATGTGGAAGATGTTTTAGCAAAGCATGATGATGTCGAAATAGCAGCTTTGATTGGCGTTCCAGATCCAAGTAAACCTGGAAGTGAAATAGTTAAATGCTATATCATGCTTAAAGAAGGTGTTTCTTTAACAGAAGAGTTAAAAGCTGATATTAAAAAATTTGCAGAAGAAAGCCTCTCTAAATACGAAAAACCAAAGATCTGGGAATTTAGAGAAGAATTACCCTTAACAACAGTCGGAAAAGTCCTTAAACGAGAGCTTCGAGACGAAAATAAATAATTATTATAACTTTTTTTCTTTAAATTTTTTATTTTTAATGGCATAATCTGAATTACTTCTAAAAAAGTTTATTCGTCAAAAATAAATTTCTTTTTATTAAAGATTTAAGTTTACCTTTGAATTTTAATAAAACTAAAAATTAAAAAATATATTTTATCTGAATATTTTTTAAAATTAAATAAAAGAGACGATAAATCATGACAGTATTTGATGAAAAAATTTGGACTAAATCATATGATCCGTTTGTTAAGCCAAGCTTAGAATATCCTACTGAAGATCTTGGAACTATATTCACTCGAGCAATGGAAGAGTTTGCGAACAAACCGGCATGTTGGTTTATGGCAAGAAAAATCACATTTGAAGAACTGTTAGATATGATAAAACGCTTTGCTACATTTCTACAAAAGAATGGTCTAGAAAAAGGAGATGTAGTTGCTATCAATTTACCAAATTGTCCTCAATATATGGCTGCGCATTTTGGAACTCTACTGGTAGGCGGAGCTGCTTCGGGA
>JABXJV010000257.1 GCA_013375355.1 Candidatus Helarchaeota archaeon | reverse complement strand
GGAGACCATGATTTGTGGTCTATATTTATGAATAATGGTTGGGGCATCCCTATAGGCTTTGAATTTTTAAGTTATTACGATTTAGTTGCGATTGCCTTTTTCTTTATTTTAGCTGGATATTTATTAATCCAAACAATAAAGCCTTATTTTAGCTAAATTTTTTAATTCTTATTTCAAAATAGTTTATTAAAAATTAAAATAAGATTGTTATAATATGAATATAAAAGATAATGAACGTAATTTACAACTAATTAAGTCTAAAAAATCTAAAATTAAGTATATAATACTTCTAATTATAAGTTTTATATTGTTAATTTTATTTTCATTAAGTTTATTAAATCTAATTTCTAGAAATTCGATATTTTTAGGTAACTCTTTAACTGAATTACTAACAAATTCAACATTTCTATTTTTAGGAACTATTTTTTTTGTTGATTTTATTATATTTAGTATTTATGGGGCTATTAAGAACTTAATAGAGACTGATAAAATAGTTTTTGATAAAATCAAAAAAGAACTCTGGTTTATAAAACATAATAAATTGTTGAGAAAAGATTCTTCAAAAAAGGTTCCATTTTTTGAAATTTCAGAAATAAAAGTAGAACAAGAACTAGACAGTGAATATATATCCCTCTCAATATTTCGAAAAAATGAAAAAATCACCATTGAATCAGATTATGGAGAAGAAGGAACGAATAGATTAAATAGTTTAGCGGAAAACCTACAGGAATTTATTAAAGTTCCCATACAAAAAGGTCAATTTGAAGATATTTATATAGAGGAAGAAGAAGATAAAGAAAAAAATAGTGGTGAAGGCAAAGAGAAGCCGTGAAAAGAGCTTTTGAATAAATATCTCTTAATTTTTAAAACCATATTTTGTTTTATAATTTATAATTGAGGAACATTTTTGAATAATAATAAAAATGAAGCAGATAATAAATTAAAAATTAGAATCTTAGCTGCTGGACCTGCAGCGACAGGAAAAACTGCAATTATTGAGAGATTTTTACATAATAAATTTAGAAAAGATTATATTATGACAATGGGAGGAGAAATCCATGTTAAATCATTAAGAATAGACGGGAGAGATATTGATTTAATAATTAACGATTTGCCAGGGGAAGAACGTTTTAAGGTCGCAAGAGAATCATTTTATAGTGATGCAGCGGGGGCGTTAGTTATTTTTGATTTAACACGATATACAACCTTCAAACCTGGTATTTTTGAGAGGTTAAAAGAATTATGGGAAAATACAGGAAAAATTCCCATAATAATAGTTGGAAATAAAAAAGATCTAGCGGATCAAGGTTTTCGCTCAATTAAAAAAGAAGATATATCGGAATATTGCAAAAAAATACCTTGTACTTACATCGAAACTTCGGCACAAGATGGAACAGGAATTGATAAAGCTTTTAATTCATTAATTAGAATAATCCTTCAAAACTCTTTTTGAAATATTTAAAATTTATATTAATTTATTAAGAACATTATTCTAATTCTAATTAGAAGGAAAATTGAAGGAATAATTTATGTCTCAAAATTTAAAGAAGATTAATGAATTAAAAAACGATTCCAAAGCGGTAAATACTGAAATTAAAGTAATTAGAAAGTTGGATGAGAGAGAAGTCTTCAATAAAAAAAAGCGAATCCAACAAAGAGTTAGCGATTTTTTAGTTGGAGATGAAACGGGAGTTTTTACACTAACAGCATGGGATTTAGATATAGATAAAATTGCAGATCGAATTGGAAAATCAATTTTAATAATGAATGGTTATGTCAACGTCTTCATGGAACGAGCAACGCTTAATATTGGAATGTATGGTCAGTGGAAACCTATTGATAAAGAAATCGAAGTGACAGATATACCAGAAGAATTACCTAAGACAATTCAGTGGTTTAAAGTCAAAGATTTGAAAGAGAGATTGAGGAACGTAAATATAATTGTAAAAGTTAAAGAGAAAGCAGCTCCTCGAGATGTTCGCTTTAAAGATGGATCAATGCATAGAGTTGCAACGGCATCGGTTGGAGACACAACAGGATTGATAAATCTCTCATTATTTGATGCAGCAATAGAAAGTGTTAATGAGGGAGAGATTTATGAATTAAAAAATGGTTATGTTTCGAAATTTCAAAATAATCTTCAATTGAATATCGGAAAATACGGACAATTCACAAAAATTGATCATGAAGATTTTGAAATTAATACAACTAATTTAATGTAATTTTAGAATCAAAATTATTGGACATAAGATAGAAGATTAGGATTTCATTTCTGAAAAAGTTAAATACTTTTTAACCAAGAAGAAATGTTCTTTTCTATATTTTCTTTAAAAATATCATCTTCTAAAGTTTTACGAAAATCTTTAAAATCTTCTGTATTATAGGGCATCTTTTTTTTCTGGTGTTCGAGTAATTGATCCCCATATAAATTAACAAACTTATTTGTAACTTCATTAATTTTTTTTTCTAAATATTTATCTTTAGTCTTTTTTGGACTCTTTAACACAATAAATAGGCCAAACTCGTCCAAATTATAAAAAATTAATTTTGAGTGTCCTAATTCAAGCCGTTCTAGCTTTTTTTCCCCAATTTCTTCTAAAAAAGTTCTGATTCCGCTCAAAAAACCTGAAAATAATATCTCATCAATTTTACTTTCTATTGCATGATTAAATAAACATAATCCAGAGTTTTCGATTATCCATACCTCTGTTATTTTATCCACTTACAACCCTCAAATAACTTCGATTTTTTGAAATACAGTAAATATGCTTGTTTCGAAAACCGTTAATTTGAATTTGTATAATTTGAATATATTTTTTATTTTCTCCTGTAAATATTTACTTCTTTCCTTATATTGTGGATCATTAACGAGTCGTGGGTCTAGTTTGTGTAAAAAAACCATTACATCAATCTTAGATTCGTCCTTATTGAATCCTCTTATCAATTTTAAAATTTCCATTAAATAATCAAAGGTTTCTTCAAATCGGTTTTTATCTTGAATGTCAATTACATAAATAACCCTATCTATTTCAACAAAATATTTTTCTGCTTCTTGGAGATATTGCATTCGATATTGTATTTGACCACCAAAATCCCATACGATAACAGAAGTTTCTTTAGTACTAAATGCTTCAATGGTTTTAAATTCCTCTATATTTACGCCTTTAGTCGGTTTTAAATCGTAAACGGCAGAGTCTTGCTCTTTTTTCATTGTGTTAAGTATAGTTGTTTTTCCTGCGTTGTCTATCCCGACTAATATAACCTTTTTTTCAATAATTTCTGACAAATATTAAAACCCCGAATTTAAGATTTATTTAATATTATAAAATATTCCATTTTACATCTTTCCAGATTACTTGAAATAGTACCGAATATTAGTATTAAAGTTCATTCCTAATTTAGAAATTCCGCATCAAGAAAGATTAAATATTCAAAACTTTATTATGATATAGAAATGAATGTTCGGCAATTAAAATATAAGGTTATGAAAAAACATGGTTATTGATCCAATAATTTGGATGTTTATAGCATTTGCGGCAATTATGGGATTATTTTTTATAATTTATATTTGGGTTCAATATAAAAACCGTGAGAAACCAGTTCGGACTATCGGAGACTTAGTTAGTCGGTCCGAATTGGATAAAGATCATTCTGGAAAAGTTACTACTATTTCTAAAGATCTACCACAAGATGTTTGTCCGGTGTGTGAAAGTTCTGTAAGGAACTTAAAAATTTGCAAGAAATGCGGTTACGAGATAGAAAGATGTAAAATTTGTTCAAAATTAATAAAATTAGATGATATATTGGTAATTTGTCCTTATTGTGGGGAAAAATTTCATAGAGAAGAATTTCTAGAATGGTTGAAAATTAAAGCTAGGTGTCCTAACTGTAAATCAGAAATGGATTTATGGGAGTTTAGAAGAGGTAATAAAAAAAAGAGGACATAATATCATCTCATCTTTTAGATCTGTTTTGGCCAGAAGTCCAGGGAATTTAAGAAACGTAACGATGAAAAAAAGGGATAATTAATACAGTTTAAATAATTATAAGTTCGGACCATATAAGATAATGCCTAACTGTCTTTTTTTTTAAGGACTAGTTAGGGGAGTAAATGTTAGATTACGTATATGAAGTTTTGAAGTGATTAAAGGCATGAATCGGGTTTTTTAAAATAATATCTGAATGTAGAAAAAGTCTATCTTTAGGTGAAAAGAATTTATACCCCCCAAATGGTTTAAATTCATCATCTTTTTTAAATATTTTCATAATTTTTGCATTATTAAAAATATCCATTGCCAATATCTTACTTTGAATATTAGGGTTTTTTACCGAAACACAATCAATCAAAATCTCTTCATTTATATTATAAAAATTCTGATTAAACATGTAGATAAGTTTTGTAGGATTAATTACTTTATATTCTATAAGAGCTGCAATAGCTTCAGCAATAATATCAGTTGATGGAGTATTTTGATCATTTTGAATGTAAGCGGATTGTGGTTTAATATCATGTTCTTGTTTATGGGGAAGTGAATATTCAGGCAATAATCTTATCATATTTATTCCCAATATGTTAGCCGTATCTGTTAATTTTCCACCTTTCTCAAAAAATTCTTTTGAAATTAGAAAAGAAATATTATCAGCTGCATGTTTTTCAAAAAAATATGGATAATCACTTCCATATATTAAATTTTCAGACCAAACTCTTTTATTCTTATGAGTTTGATTATACCATTTTTTAAAACCGATATAAAATTGATTACAAGCAAGTCCGTGCATCATTGAAATTTCTCCAATTGTATTATCATCCGCGATAGCTGCATAAACTTCTTCATCTCCAATGTTTCCAGCAGCACAGTGTCCGATAATAACTTTTATATGTTTAACTAAATTAGGATTAGATTTTTGTAAAAATGCTCTCGTCTTTTTTGTTACATCATAGATATCTAAAATAGATTTTTTTCCTCTTGTATCGAATAATACTGGTATGGAATGTCTTGCGGCTTCAGATAAAACATTAATGACAAATTGTTCTGTTATTTTATCTAACCATCCATCAGACCTTGGGTGTAATTTTAAACCTCTAAGCCCTAATTTTTCAACGGCAAATTTCACTTCATTTACGGCTATTTCTCTTTGTGAAGGTGTTACTCTAGCGTAACCAATTAATCTAAGAGAGTTTGGAAAACTTGCTGTGACTCGAGATATATTTAAATTAGAGGCTCTATATTCTGCTTCTGATTTTCTTTGTCTAAATACATCTTGAAAAGGAAAAACAACACCTTGATCTATAATCCAACTATTAACAAATTTACTAATTAAATCCTTATGTACACCACATTTACAAAGCTCAGAAATCTTATCATATATTAAGTAAGTAAAATTGTAAGGGACGAATTTAAAATTGAAAATGTAATTTTGACCCTCATAATTTAACTCATAAGTGAGCTCTTTATCCCCAGCAAGACTCTTCAATTTGGTATTTACTTTCGCATAAAAATCAAAAGTACCCCCAGGAGCTAGTGGATTCATATTTTGTTGACCATCTACATCTTTTCCCAGATGACTGTGACCATCGATTACAATAAATTTTATTTGTTGGATATCGGTAGTGTTTTCTTTTAGCATTTCAAGGATTATCACTTTAACTAACTCCTATTCAATTTCAATTCTTTATAGTTTAATCCATTTGAGAGATTTTTGTGGAACTACTCCTCCAATCGGTGTATAATACGGATCTTTGCTGCGAAATGTAGCTTTAATTAGATCTCTTAATACCATTGGGCCTGTTGGAGATTGGGGATTTTTATGTTGATAATGATTATATAAAAGTAATTGAAATTCACATTCTCCAAAAGGAGCTTGAGCAATATCAACATCACCAAAAACAGACAATACTAAAGGTGAAATAAACGGGGAAATACCATCAAAGTCCTTATTTAATTTTTTATCATAAATTTTCATCTTTTTTAAAGGTTCAAATAGCCATTCTAACATTTTTTGAATAGCTTGAAACATATAAGTATGAGGTTTATTCTTATTACCCAAATAAGCATCTCCAAATTCCCGATTTACGGAACTGATATCTGGGATATATTCTGATTTAAAAGGCGAATACAGCCCACGCAATATCGACTCATGCCGATTGGCTACTATTGAATACGAACCAACATCAGGGATTTCACTCAATTCGCGAGCTTTTAAAGCCAAAGCTTGTAATAATAAAACAATTCCAATTCTCTTTGAAATTGATAATGGCGCATCAGAAATCCGAAATTCAACGGTTTTCCACTCACTAAAGGGAAAAATATCTTGAAATTTCGCATCTGCTATTGAGGCTTTTTGAATGACACTTAAAAAATAATTAGCATCTGCATTGGGTGGTAGATGTGGAATATAGACCTTAGGATCATTTCTACTTAACATGGAAACATTATTCATTAATCTAATACTTCTAACACATCCCGGTGCGGCATATCTTAAATGCATTGGGTCTTTTCCAATAGTTTTTATTATATCTGTAGGCGCACCTTTAATTAAAGGAGAATTTGCAGTGAGTGCAATAATATGAGGGACAAATGCCCTAAATATATTGTAAATTCGTTTTTTTTCATATTCATCTTTAAAACCACCCATATGATGATGGTCGGAATACGTTAAACCTCTCATATATTCCTTAATTAGAGGTGGCAAACCGGTTGAGCATAAATAAAGGTTTTGTGGGACAGTTACTTGCTGTGCTATAGTAAAGAGGGTTTGTAACCACCAAATCAGTTCATCTAAATGGGTAGCGGGAGGTGTTACAAGTTCTAAAATATAAGTAATTGCTGCAACGTTGCCATCCCTACCAAAAATTTCAATATTAACGATATCTCCACCTATTTTATATCCTTGGACAATTACATCTCCTTTTTCCTCATTAAAAGCAAGTTGAGGCATTCCCACCAATTTATCTTTAATCATTTTAGGACAATAATCACTCTGAAGTATACCAATGAGTTCATTTAATGAATCCTCTACAATTCTTTTAAAAACATGAATCATTTCACTACCTGCGGGTAAACCTCCATCAGCAGTTAATAAGGCAATTTCACATTCCATACCATGGGAGAATGGCAATCCAAGTGGATTTTTTTCATTAAAGCTCCATGTGGGTTTTTCTTTTTTCTTTGGCATAATTCAACCTCATTTATTTGGAAAATACATTTAATAAATCCATAAAAAGTGAATAATCTTCTCTGAAATGGTCTGACAATACCAAATTAATAATATCAACATCTTCTTTAGAACATATCTCATTTAATTTTTCAAACAATAATCCACCATTAAAAATATTCGAATCTAGAATTATATCATATTTTACATTATCTAACTCATTTAACAAAATATAATAAATTTCTTGGGCTTTTTCGTCTTTATCATTTCCTAAAATAATTGTTGGTTTTTCTGATTTGGGAATGAAATCTAAATTGAATATTAATTTTGAGTCTAAATGTTTAATTCTGGGTAAAAATTTGTTTATCCCCTCCTTTATTGAATTAAATTCAGATTCACTTAAATTTTGAGTAAGTGGATAATTTAAATAAAAAAATGATTCTCCTGTTGTTTCAAACATATTTTTATTAATTGTTCTTAATAGATTTTGATATTCTGAACGAATTACTGAAGGAAAATAAAAGATAATTGTAGAGGCTTTAATTTGTTCAATATTACTACTAACATCTCCGAGAGTCATAAAATTTTCCAAATTGGTTGATTGTCCTGCATTAATTGCTTCCATGTATATCGCTTTCGAATCAATTAATATTTCTTCGGTATCTATTTTCTCCTCAAGATATTTTTCTTCACGAACTTCAATTACTTTTTTAATTATAGGAAATTCAGATTCTAATTTCATTCCATCAATTAAAAGAAACTTTTCGCACTTAAAAGTAGGTTCAACAGGCGTGGATGTTACTATACATATAGTCTCTTTAAAATTCTTACAAACTTTACATCGAATATCATTTAACAATAAAACAGGAACTTTACTTGTCTCTGGTCCGAATTTTTTTTCTACTTCAACTTCTATTTTTCTAGTTTTTTCAATTTTAGAAAAAGTTACTTTTTTTCCATACAGACTTAATTCCAACTGCAGAGGACCTTCAATTGTTGGCTCGAAAGTTATATTAAACGGATATTCTAGACCATATGGCATTGAAAACCAGACCTCTGATTTTAAATTACTGGGAAGTTCTAAGATTTTAAAACCATTTATACGGTACTTTAAATAATAATCTACAGGAGTGTCTTTGTTCTCGCTTTCATTCTTTAATAGTATTTGGATTGGATATTTTTTACCCTGTAATAAAATTTTTTCTGGAAATTCTTTAAAATTCACGGATCCAGCGGGCACAATATTTTTTGGCATTAAATCAACCGTATAGATTTACAAATAATACTTCATAAAAAAAGATTTTGAATGAATTTAATCAAAATAAAAATAAATATATTTTAGATATTAAGGTATTTACGACCGCCTTTTAATTTAACCACTAAATCTCTGGCTCTTTTTGAGTACCAAACAAGTAATTCGCCCATATCTTTAGGTTGGAAGAATTCACCACCACAACGTACTGCCATATCATTCATTAATTTAACATTTGTATTCCCAATACCTACAATATATGTTACTACATTAGGATTTCCTACGAAAAATTGGTTTATTACCTGTATAAATCTGCTTTCATCGGTAGGGTAGCCATCGGTTAGTAGAACTAACATGCAAGGCTTATCTTTCTCGATTGACTCATAAACATCTAAAACTTCCCTCGCCTTTAACATAGCTTCACCCATGTTTGTAGCTAGACCTTTATATCTACCAATCTTCTCTACAATTTCAATTGCGGCTTGCTCTAGAATACCGTGTTTGCCAGAAGCAGAGTCGAAAAATGGGCCGTCAAAATCAAGAATTTCAGCACCATCAGCAAATCGTATAACAGAAACTTTCTCTCCAAATCCTCTTCCAACTTTTTCGGCAAGAAACAGCAGAGCTGCGAATGCGGCTCCTAATCTTCTTGCCATATTCCTTCCTTCACGGAATTGAGCCAAAAATTTTCTGACTATTTCATTATCCATTGCAGCTTTAATTCCTTCAATAGCCGGAGCTACATTCAGACATGGCATATCAGGAGCTAACATTGAAGCAGAGATATCTAACACTAATATTGCATTGAAAGTAATCAAACCTTCAGCTTTTAAATTCAAACTTGAAGTCATTTTCGGAGCAGCTAATACTTCACCTTTTAATTCAGGCACTGTATTTAATATATTAATTGCAGCATTAGCTTCTCTCCAACCAAGTTTCAATCCTTTAAATATTAAAAATTGACTTAACCAAGCTTTCATCTTATCTTGATTATTTCTAACCATAGTAATGGTATTCCACATATCCTCGCCAGAGATTGGGCTAATTCCTAATTCCAAACTTTGAAGTGGAATAACTGCTTTATCATTTCGTCTTACAACCACTTCATGGGAACCAATCCCAGTCGCTTCGAATATTTCATCTTCAATCTCAATAATATCGTGAGATAAATCTTCATCTACAACCACATAACCTGCGCCCCAAGCACCTATTAATTCATCTTCAAATGTAACAATTTCATTTTCTTCAATCTCTAATGATAAGCTGTTTCTCTTACTTATTGCGACTTTGGAGCCGATTCCCTTAGAAGTAATCTTCACTGTCAAATTTAAGTGATCTACTTTCACTATAGGGGGTTCTCGTGGTGCTGAAGAGAAAAGAATAACATCTAACGATTGAATGTCAGATGTTTCATAAGTTTCAGGTTCCATTCTTACGGTATTATCTGGAACCTCAGCAATTTCGGCATATGCAGACCCTTGTGCTCCTGTGATAGGATCTTCAAAAAGAATTGGGACTGGTTTAAATGGATCTAATCCAAAAAAATCATAATTCTTTGGATTTAACAGTATTTTACCCCCCAAATCGTATTGAAGTTCAATCTTTAATCTTAAACAATCTTCTTCAGGAGGTCTTTCTACCTTTTTAAAAATTACTTCAGGAACAGCTGCTGGATAGCTCGGAACTGCTTCATATGATGAAGGGTATGATGTAGGTGTTGAAGGAATAGTTTGCGGCTGTGTAACAGTAGGAGGTGGTTTCACTATAGGTTGAGTTAATTGCGGTGCTGGTTTATATTCTGGCTGTGTAATAGGTGGGGTATAATGAACTTCGGGTTGTATAGGCGGTGCTGGTTTATATTCTGGCTGTGTAATAGGCGGGGTTGGTTGAACTTGGGGTTGTATAGGCGGTGCTGGTTGGTATTCAGGTTGTGTAACAGGTGGGGTTGGTTGAACTTCAGGTAGTACAACGGGTTGTGTTGGTTTGGGCGGAGTTTCAACATACGTACGAGCAGTTATAACTTTTGATAAATCTGATGAGTCAAGAGGTGTTTCACTAATTTCCGGTTGAACTACGGGAGTTGTTGGCTCGACTTCTGGAATTTGTTTAGGTGGGGTAATTTCTCCAGAAAGACCTTTGTCAATTAAATCATCCAACAAATTATCTAAATCAACACCTTCCGGAGTTTCTGGGACGTGTGTTTCTTCAGATATAGTTTGAGGAATTTCGGGCTCAGTTATTTGAGGTTCTTCAGGAGGAATTTCTTCTGGAAGCACTTTGGGAATTTCTGGAAGTATTTCTGGAACAAATGGTTCGGGTCTTTCTGCAGGTGCCTCTGTTGATAATCTAATTTCAACAGTTCCAAACCATTGTATTTTTTCTCCCCATACATTATTAAGTTCCTCATTTATTAATACGGTATCATGTGAGATACTATCGGATATTGTAACTCGAGCTTTCCCGTATATTTGACCTGGGACATCTTCATAAATGACTTCATCTCCTTCCTTTGCACCAATTTTGTCTGCATTTTTTTTAGTAATCACAACAGTATTTTTGTCTGTTTCATCGTCACCCTCTACCGCAAGATATAGACGTTTAGAAACCATGAGTATTACCATAATAAATTTAATTTTATATTTCAGTCTCTAACTAATTTATCTTAATATGTATATCTTAAAAATTTTACAGAATTTGAGTTTAATTCTTATATTTTTACGTTTTTAAAAAATTTTGATTTTAATATTTAAATGTAAAACCAATAGAATTAATAATAATTTACCTTTATAAAGAATCTTTATTTATATCTAGAATCTAAAATGAGAAACGGCTTTTAACGCTCTAGAAATGCTGGGAAATGTAATAATTCCGATATTTTCAAGTGCTTTTTTCCATTTCAAACATATTTCTTCTTCACCAAACATACAAGTTATCAATATTTTATTCGAATATTTTTGTTGTAATTTTGAAAATAGACTTGGAACGTCAAAATAAAATAATATTGGTGTCGGAATTAAAAATACGATTACATAATTAACATTTGGTTCAGATATGGCAAGTTCTGTCATAAATCTATATATTTCTTCAACATCCATTTCACCTTGCCAAGAGCCTACGTCTAAGAGGACTAGATTATTGATACCCAATTTTTTTAATTCATCTGATGAATCTTTTGATACTTTTGCAATTGGAATATTATATTTTTCACACAGATCACATGCTAATACGCATTGAGCCCCACTGATACTTACAAATCCTAAGTTTCCTTTTTCTATGTAATTTCGCTTGTTAATTAATTTTAATGTATCAAAAAATTCTTCGAATGTAGACACACGAATTAACCCTATTTGTTGAAAAAGTGACTTATAGATTTCATCTCTTCCAGTTAAAGAAGCGGTATGAGATTTTGCTACTTCAGATCCAATTTTAGAACTTCCTGTTTTCAAAATGACAATAGGTTTTTTTTTATTAACTCTTCCAGCTATTTTTCGGAATTTTTCAGGTTCTTTTATTTGTTCACAATGAATTCCAATATAATGAGTTGGTTCATCTTTCTCAAGGTATTCTAATATTTCTGAAATTGTAATATCTGACATATTCCCTAAACAAATAGTTTTTGATATTGGCATCAGCCAATGGAGAAGTGGTCCTCCAATAGCTCCAGTTTGGGTAATGAGGGCTATATTCCCTTTTTTGAGCTTCGGAATATCGATAAATGCTGTTGTAAAATTTGTATAAGGATTGGTAACTCCTATACTATTAGGACCCATTATACGAATTTCATTCTCTTTCGCGATTTCCAGAACTTCATCAATATATATTTTGCCTTCTATCCCTTTTTCTGAAAATCTACCGGATCCGATAATAATTCCCTTTACGTTTTTTTTTGCACATTCTTCGGTTATTTTAGGTGTAATCTGGCTTGGTAAAACTATAAAAGCTAATTCCACTTCCTCTTTAACATCTAAAATTGAGGGATATGCTGGAATATTGTAAATTTTTTTTTCATTAGGGTTAATTGGATAAATTTTTCCCTTATATCCAAAATCCACCAGATTCTTTACAAGATAATAAGGAGGCTTTTTTGGGTTATTAGATGCTCCAATGAGTGCAACCGACCCAGGATTAAAAAAAATTTCTAGTCCGTTCATGGTTATAAACTCTTAAGACTAATTAATAATATTTTTTTTATTGAAATTTAATTTGGAAAAACCGAATAAGGATAAGCTATTACTGTAGAAAAATTTGCCTCATTACTTATTTATTTAAATATAAACTTGGTTTGATCATTTGAAATAAAATGAATTGTATTCAAATTAAATGTGGGGATAGAATTATTCTAAGATCTAAAGATGAAATTATTGAAACGCAAATTAGAATTATTGAGAGTCAAATGAAAGTTATAGACATTCTTCGGAAGAGAATTCGAGAATTAGAAATACATGAGCCACTCTTACCTTTGATAGAAATTATTCCAGAAATTGAAGAAACTGCATAGTTAGTAATAACAATCAAATATAAACTTTTGGAATTAGATACTCTAAATCCAATTCTTTTAATCTTTCCTTAGTTGGTACGCCATTTTTCCATCCTCTGAATTCATAATATTCTTTTAACATACTTTTCATATCGGGTACTTTGCCCGCATTTCCACCTTCTTTTGTAGGTTCAAGGGATCTAGGAGGTAAATTGTCGTCTTTTTCTGTTATTCCACAAAGTATATTAAAGACCCTTTTTACATTATAAATTCGGTCACCAATTTTTAATAATTCAGAGACCGTGTAATCAAACCCTGTTGCGTAATTCAAGAGTTTAGTAAAATCACTTGCACTTATGTAGTCTCTTACAAACACACACATTATGGTAGAATTACTTACTGCATTTACATTTTGAGTTAGCGCTGTGATCCTCCCTTTTCCAGAGGTCTCAAATCTGTCTACTATTTCATTTATACCAAGTTCTGGCATTAATGATCCTAATGCAACTTTGAAAGGAGTTCCCTCTAAATGCGAAGCTCCTCGATTTGCTGTAGCATATTCTAAACCCATACTATAAAAAGCTCTTGGATCATGCATAGGTATTTCCATACCTTTGACATGTACAGCAAAATTTTCTGAACCTTTTATTTTTTTTGAGGCAATTTTCGTTCCATCATTTAGAATTTTCCCAAAACCTTCATTATTTGCCATAAGCTCGGTTAATTTCACAATTGCCTCATGGTTACCCCAAGTCAGCTCAAATCCTAATTCTTCCTTAGAAATTAATCCTTTTTCAAAGCATTCAATTGCAAAGGCAACAGTACTTCCTGCAGAAATTGTATCAAGCCCATATCGGTTGCATATGTCATTACATTTTACAATAGATTCTAAATTAGCATTTAAACACGAAGACCCAAATGCCGCTAATGTTTCATATTCTGGTCCTGCACCTTCGACCTTATAAACTCCTTCCTTAATTTCTATGTCCCGTCCACAACCTACTGGGCAGCCATAACATGCAATAGGTTTTCTTAAAATACTTAGATTAGCTATTTCATTTATTTTTTCAAGACCTTCCCAGTCCCCCAATTGCCAGTTTTTTATAGGAATGTCTCCGTATTTCGATAAATTTCTAATTGCTAGTGGTGTTCCGTATTTTCTTAGGATTCCACCTCTTTCACTGATATTTTTTCGAAATTCTAACGCTAATTCATTAAATTTTTCATCAGCTATTTCAGGTTTTTTACTCCCCTTTACGGCAATAGCTTTTAATTTTTTAGATCCCATAACTGCACCAAGTCCACATCTGCCTGCCGCCCTTCCCATGTCGTTCATTACTGAAGAGATTTTGAGCATATTTTCTCCTGCTTGCCCAATACAAGCTACTTTAAATTTCTTATCTCCAAGCTCTGATTTTAGAGCTTTTTCAGTTTTATAAGTATCTTGTCCCCAAATATGGTATGCATCTTTAATTTCAATGGATTCATCCTCAATCTTTAGATAGACCGGATTATTTGCTTTTCCTTCAAATATTAATCCATCTATCCCAGCAAACTTTAGTTCTGGTCCGAACCGACCTCCTGAATGTGCCTCACCCCAAATATTTGTTAAAGGGGATTTAGAACACACTACATATCTTCCATTACTAGGAGCAGTCGTGCCCACTAAAGGACCAGTCATAAATAATAATTTATTTTCTTTTCCTAATGGATTTGTATTACCTTGAATTTCATCAATTATTAGTTTTGAAGCCAAACCACATCCACCAATATAAGCCCTCAAGAGTTTATCATCAGGAATCTCATCTTTTATCTTATTATTTGATAAATTAATTCTAAGAATTTTTTTCATATAACTACTCATAAAATATCACCGATTTCTAACTTGAGACGGATTCAAATTGGTATATTTACAAATTATGTTAAATAAAATAAATTCAAATAACTTGGTAGAATAATTTTTTGTATTAGTAAATTGATAAAAGAGGCTCAAGTTAAGTGGCAGAAAAAATATTTTCTAAGGAAAAAATTCGTGATTTTTTCCGTAGGGGTATATAATTAAAATTAGAAAGGGAAATACCGCATATAAAAAATGCATTCTCAATTCCTCTAGAAAAAATTTATGAAGAATTAGACTCTGATCCAGAAAAAGGAGTTAATATTGAGAAAATAGATAAATTCCACGAAGATTATGGTTTAAACGATATTCCAAAAGCTGGAATTTCTAAACTCAAGATTTATTTAGCACCAATTTTTAATATTTTTATCGTGATTTTGATAGTAAGTGCAATAATCATGCTTTTTCTAGGGGAGATAGGCTCAGCAGCAATAAGTTTCGGAATCATTATTATCAATGCGATTACTGCTATTGTTCAACAATTCAGAGCTCAAAAAACGATAGAGTCACTTAAGAAAATTAGAGCACTTACCAGTAATACAATTAGGCAGGGAAAAGAACAAGAAATTTCGGCTATAGAGCTAATTCCCGGTGATATTCTAGTTTTGAAGCAAGGAGATAAAGTTCCAGCTGATGCACGTATTATAGAAACTGTAGATCTTACCGTTGATGAATCAATTCTAACTGGAGAAAGCTTACCTGTTGAAAAAAATAATCAAATCATTTCAATCGAAGATGACGATTTAGAAAATGGTGTTCCATTACAAGATCAAACTAATATGCTTTTTATGGGAACCTATCTAACTACCGGGCGTTCTAAATCAATTGTTACTGGAACAGGAGTCAATACAGAAATTGGAAAGATTTCTAAAAATCTTGCTCAAGTTGAAATGGCAGATATACCTTTAACTAAAAAAATGAATAGATTTGCAAAATTTTTAGCTTTGGTTGTTATAATATTATTAGTAGTCGTATTTGTCTATTCACTCCTTACAGCACCAGCAATTAATATCCATACAATTAGAGACAAGTTCAAATTCGCTTTGAGCATTGGAATGAATATTGTACCCATTAATTTACCATTATTAACAACGATTATTTTAATAACAGGAGTTCTAAATTTAGCTAAAGGTGGCGTAATAATTAGAAATTTATCAGCGGTAGAATCTCTTGGAAGAGTCTCAGTTATTTTGTCAGATAAAACAGGAACCATAACTCAAAATCAAATGACTGTAAAGAAACTTTGGTATAATGATAATATTTATGACGTAGAGGGCTCTGGTTATGATAAAGAAGGTAGGATATTATTAAAGGGTAAAGAAATTAACATTAGTACAGAACCGTGTTTAGAACTACTATTTCTTTCTATTGTTATTAATAATAATTCATCAATTCAGGAAGAAGAAATTAAAGTCAAAGTAAAAGGTCAAGATGTTAAAGTTGTTAGGAGATCTCTTGGAGCTCCAACTGAAACAGCCTTATTAGTTTTAGCAGAAAAAGCAGCTTTAGATCCTTTTATTATGAAAGATAGATTCCAATTCGTTCAAGAATTACCTTTTGATTCAACAGTAAAAAGAATGGCTACGGTTATTGAAAATGAAAAAGGGGAATACATGGCATTTGTTAAAGGAGCTTCAGAAATTATTCTAAATAGATCAAATAAAATTGTTCTAAACGATAAAGAAATTATTTTGACCGAAACAAAACTTACAGAATTATCTGATTTAATTAAAAAATATGCTAATGAAGGATTTAGGACTTTATCAATTGCTTTTAAAAGAATTAGTGAAAAAAAGGATAAATATGAGAGGGAAGAAGTTGAAAATGATTTAACTTTCCATGGATTTGTAGCTATCCTTGATCCGCCTAGAGAGGGGGTTAAAGAAGCTGTAGATTCTTGCGAATCTGCCGGAATCAGGGTCGTTATGATAACGGGTGATCATCCAAATACAGCAAAATCTATCGCAAGTCAAATGGACATATTTGAAGCCGGAGAAATTGTTGTCGAAGGAAAAGATATTAAAAATATGACTAAAGATGACCTTTCAAAAGCTGCTGTTTTTGCTAGAGTTTCTCCTTCGGATAAGGAAATAATTGTTAGAAGGCTTCAAGATGAGGAAAATCGTGTAGTAGCAATGACTGGTGATGGGATTAATGATTCATTAGCTTTGAAATTATCAAATACAGGAATTGCTATGGGAATTGCAGGAACAGATGTTGCTAAAGAATCTGCAGATATGGTAATTTCCGATGATAATTTTACTTCGATTGAAAAAGGGATAAGGGTTGGTAGGGGACTTTTTTCAAAAATCAGAACTTTAATTTATTATTTTATATGCATGGATTTGGTTGAGGGAATTTTCTTTTTTTCATTAGCTTTTATTCCAAATTTTGAATTTTATACATTCATTCAACACATGTTTCTTGTTTTAGCTGTTCATTCTTTACCACCATTAGCGCTAACATTTGATTCACATCCAAAAGAAGTAATGAAAGAACCTCCCAGAGATACAGAAGAAATATTCTCACCTTCTGTATTAAAATTACTTATATTTCATGTCTTATTTATATTGATTGGTGTTATAGCGGGATTTTTACTTTCTTCAACACCAATTTTAGGACCAAATGCAGAAAATTTGAATCCCTTCATAAGTTTCATTGATATTTTTAGAAATACATTTGCATGGCATCAAAAAGCTGCTACTATTTGCATGACAATATTATTTATTTCTGAACCTATAATGGTCTGGAATATCAGACGCCCAAATTCACCTGTAAATAAAAGCATAAAAGAGGAATTTAATATATTAATACTTATTATGGTTTCTTTGACAATTGTGGCACAGGTTCTTTTAGTTGTTTTAAGTGGTTCTGTCATTCCTCGATTACAAGCTATGGGGATAGATTTTAATCAAATGTATTTATCATTAACAGATTGGATATGGGTCATATTACTCTCAATTCAAAGCTTTATAGCTGTAGAAATCTATAAGTGGCGAGCTCGAAAGAAAAATATCTTTTTTTAAAAATGAGTATTCAATCTAAAATAGAGGTTCAAAATATGGGAGAAAATTTGATTTATCGTACCGAAATAGATTCATTAGGAGAAAAAAAAATACCTGCTCAGGTATATTACGGAATACAAACCCAGAGAGCTTTAGAAAATTTTCCTGTAAGCGGTATAAAAGAGCACCCAAATTTCATAAAAGCGTATATTTTCATTAAAAAAGCTGCTGCCTTGAGCCATGTAGAATTAGATAGATTAGATAAAGAAATAGGAGATAATATAACAAAAGCATGCGATGAGATATTAGAAGGCAAACTTCAAGATCAATTTGTTATTGACGTTTTTCAAGCAGGAGCTGGTACTTCTTTTAATATGAATATAAATGAAGTTGTAGCAAACCGTGCTTTAGAGATTATGGGTGAAAGTCGTGGTGATTATAAAAAAATTAATCCAAATGACCATGTTAATATGGCCCAAAGCACGAATGATACCTTTCCTACTGCTATGCATATTGCAACTCTATTATCTTTAGAAGAATTATATCCTATTTTAAACAATTTAAGATCATCACTTATTCAAAAGGGAAATGAGTTTAAGGACATAATAAAATCTGGAAGAACACACTTACAAGATGCTGTTCCCACTAGTTTAGGATTTGAATTTCTTGCGTATGGTGAATCAATTAAACAATTAATTAACCGAATTAAATCTAGTAGTGAATTGCTCGAAGAACTTGCCATAGGTGGAACTGCAGTAGGCACGGGAGTTAATGCTCATCCCAAATACCACGACTTAATTATCAAAAATTTAAAAGAATTAACAGGTCTAAAATTAAAAAAACCAAAGGATCTTCGTCGAGCAATGCAAAGTATGTTAGGAATGTCAGCGATTTCAAGTAGTTTGAAGGAATTGGCTCTAGAATTAATTCGTATTGCCAATGATCTTCGATTATTAAGTTCTGGACCTACAGCTGGTCTTGCAGAAATTAAATTGCCAGCAGTTCAACCTGGTTCTTCTATTATGCCTGGAAAAGTCAATCCTGTCATATTAGAATGTCTTAATATGGTAGCATTCCAAATTGTAGGGAATGATTTAGCAGTAAGCATGGCAGTACAAGCAGGACAGCTTGAGTTAAACGTCATGATGCCAGTTATTATACATAATATACTCCAATCTATTCAAATTCTTACTAATTATTTACCAAATGTTATTGAAAAATGTATTTTAGGAATAGTGGCAAATCAAGAAAGATGCTCACGCTATTTAGATAAAAACACAGCATTAGCAACATTCCTTAATCCTTATATCGGTTATTTAGAGGCAGCTAAAGTAGCAAAAGAGTCTCTAGAAAAGAACCTTTCCATTTATGAATTAGTTCTTCAAAAAGGACTTCTAACAGAAGAAGAACTAAACAAAATCTTTGATCCTAAATTCTTAACAGGCGAAAAAAAGAAATAAACTAATTTTATTCTTAGGAGGAGTTATTTTTGGCAAAGGAAATTGAAGAAAAATGCACCGCAAATATTTATTTTGATAAAGATGTTGAAATTAAGATTATTAAAAATAAAACCATAGGCGTTATAGGCTATGGAAATCAAGGTAGGGCGGAAGCATTAAATCTACGCGATAGTGGACTTAATATTATAATAGGGAACATTGAGGATGATTATAAGAAATTAGCAGAAAAAGATGGATTTAAAGTATATCCAATAGCAGATGCAACTGAGAAATCAGATATAATAATGATTTTAATACCAGATGAGATCCAAAGTGAAGTTTTTAATCGAGATATTCTACCAAATCTCCGAAAACATATGGTATTAAATTTTGCAACAGGATATAACATCGCATTTCAAGATATTACTAAATTAATACCACCAAATTTCGTAGATGTCATAATGATTGCACCGAGAATGATAGGGGTCGGCGTTCGTGATTTATATTTGAAAGGTGAGGGATTTTATAGCTTTATTGCAGTACATCAAGATTCATCTGGTAACGCAAGACAAATACTTTTAGAATTAGCCAAAGCTCTCGGAACTATGAAAAAAGGAGCTATAGAAACCACTTTTTATCAAGAAGCTGTTTTAGATCTATTTACAGAACAAGCATTTGGACCTGCATTTGGTCAAGTCCTTTCTAACTCAATTAAATGCTTAATAGAGGCAGGATATCCCCCAGAAGCAGTATTTGTAGAACTTTATATGAGTGGTGAATTAAGTTTTACGATAAAAGAAATGGCAGAAACAGGAATAATAAACCAAATGGACTTCCACTCACCAACCTCACAATATGGCTCCTTAACTCGAGGTGCTAATTTCATAGATCTCCCGCTTATGGAAAAGATGCAAAGGGGACTTAAACAGATAGAAAGTGGAAAATTTGCTAAGGAATGGGCAAGAGTTCAAAAAAAAGGAATGAAAAGTTTAGGAACTTTGAAAGAATCTGCTAAAAAATATTTTGTCAGCAGCTTTGAGAAAGTCATCAGAAAAAAACTGAAACTTGATTAATGGAATTTCTTCTTTTTTTTATCCTTTCCTATAGGACAAGACTCAATACAAATGTTACACCAAATCGAAGAATACTTTGATAATTGGTTTAAATGGGTAATTTGGTATTCATAACATCTATCTTTTTTATAATGACCATTTTGTAATGCCGTAGCAGGGCAGGCATCAATGCACTTCTGACAATTTTCACAATATCGATTTTCTGTTATTGGCTTACCACAGACTAGTGGAGCTCTTGTAACCAATGCTCTTAATCTAACTTGTGATCCAAATTTTTTTGTTATTAATAAATTGTTCTTTCCAATAGGACCAATTCCTGCAAGCACTGCGGCATCCTTTAAATATAAACCTGGTTGGTATGGCACTACTTTTGACTCATAATCAAATTCAGTGATAAAATTTTTTACCTTATTGCAAAAATTGGCTAAAATCTGATCTGCGAATTGATATCCAAAACCTTTTAATGAATAATCCGTCCATACGTCTAAATTTAAATCAAATAAATGCAAACCTAGAATTATAACTGTTTTAGAATTCTCTAAATAAATTTCTGGTCTATTATATTCTGGAAATTGATCAAAATGTTGAACATCTGAAAAGCCAACGACATCTACTTTGATTTTTTTACAATATTTTTTTACTTTTTCAGTTAATTCTTGATTTCGTTTAAATAATATCACCAAAAAAAATCATATCATTTTTAATTTGTATATTCATCTAACATTTTAAGTTCGTCTTGGGTAAATTCAGAAAATTTAAATAATCTATGCATCTTGAATTCATTCTTCACATTATCAATGGATTCTCCAATTATTTCAATATTATCTAAATTGGCTTCGCCAATACCTACTTTACCTGCTTGTAGTATATATTGAATTTTTTTTCCTGACCCAGCAATTTCACATGCAACTCTATCTACGGCAACTACATCAGTACCTGCAATTATTAAATTAAGTTGCTTAGGTATACCATGAGATAATGGACCATCGCCTTCCATTGCCGTAATTGCGTCTAATACTGCTAGATGTGGTCGGTTTTTAAACAGAATTTTTCCCATTCGAGTGATATTAATTGCTAAAGCGAGTTTTGAGAGACCCGTATTTTGTTCTATGGTTAATGTATTTGGATTATTTTTACCAAAACCATGCATTTGAGGTTTCGTTTTTTTACCTTTAACAACAAATTCCTTTGTATCTATTCTACGTCCTTCACTCAAAGCTCCCATGAGATTTTTTAAAGTTAGAGTAAATCCCAAAACATCATGCGTTTTTAATTTAGCTGCACTAATTAAATAATCAGTTTTAATCGCAGTATCCGCAATTCCTAGTTCCATTTCATAATCAAGACCAGGAGTACATATAGGAAACCATTCTCCACTTTTATCTTCATTTAAATCTTTAACATCCCATGGATTTTCTGACAGTAATTTTGTATTCGAAAAATTAAGATATTCGTTATTTTTTACTGCATTCATTGATTTTCCAGCAGTAGTTCCAGCTCCAAGCGTGATATTTTTATCTAATCCATATTTTTCGTACAAAAAATCTGCTATTGCCATACAAACATTAGGGTTAGTGACAACAGCTTCCATTTTTTTATCTGTTAAGAGATTTGGAGTAATTAATACGTTCTTTTCAATTCGAGATATTTTATTTGATATTAAATCTAAGGCCGTTCTGGTTGTCTTGTAGTGATCTTTTCCTTTTACAATCGCAACTACTGTCAGTTTTGTCATCCCTAATATTTTCAAGATTTTTTTTCTTAAATAAATTAAAAATATATTTTTTAAAAGAACTAATGACGAACTCTTTGATACGGAAGATTATAAAATTAAAAAATTAAACTAAGGGTTCCCCATAGGCCAGATCGAAGGTCTAGCGATGTGAGGTTTATTATTTGCAGCATCTAAGAGATCTTTAAGATCTAGACCTGCTGTAACATTTCCAATTAAGAACGCGTTTCCACCCCATAAAGGTGTCATTACATCAAATCCTTCCTCCGCGTCTAAAACTCTCATCAAGTCGTAATATTGAATCTTAATTATCAAATCAGATTCTGCATCTGGGACCCCTGGAGCGATATCAGTAGGACTTAACATGATTCTAACAAATTCGGGCTCTCTTTTAGGGTGTAAAACTTCTAGTAAAATAATTCTAGGGACAAAATATCCAGCTATTTCCACTGATTTAGGATTTGGAACTATTTTATTTATCATAAAATCATGCATTGCCTCGAAAGCAGTGGGTTCTTCTTCTCTAGGAAAGAGCCAATCCTTACTTTTCCACCAATTTTCTTCTAATTCTTTATATTCATAACCTATTTCTAAAGCTGGTTTTCCAATTTTACTCATTCAACCACCATCTTCAAATTGATGAAATTAAATTTCTTTCTCCTGCTGGTTTGAATTCTTTTAAACATGCCCTTGCGATTTCCAATCTTGGATTGCGAAAATCAAAAATTAAATGAGGATCTGCAAATGCAACCTTGACTTGAGGACTGCAAACGAATGAAGAACCTCGAGCCATTGCTGATGTTAGGCAAGCACCGATATAACTTGCACTATGTCCCGCAGTATATGACGCTACGGGATAATTAGCACCTCTTAATTCAGGAACTCCTCCTTCTTCCATTCTTAACGCCATTGAATAGGCTAGACCAACATGATCTTGGACTTCTTGTCCTGCCCAGCCAGTTCTAACCCAACCTTCTTTCATAAGTAACGCTATTGTATAATTTATTCCAGCAAGACCCAATATTGGAGAACCTGTGAGCATAGAGGCAGTATTTCCAGCTAGACCACCAATTAATGAAATTCGGTGAGCACCACCCCAATGATATTCCATAAGGCTAGGATATTTTTCATATGTTTCCATCATAATTTGGATGGAAGTGTCGATAATCCATCTCACAGTATCCCATTTAGGAGGAACTCTTCTGACACCTTTCATATATTTATGTATTAATTCCGATAAAGAATCTACGAAATCTTCAATAACATTACCACAATAACCACCTGCGGCGACTCCTGTAGAAAATCCAAGTCCACCTGACATATAAAAACCATACCAAAGTAATTCTGTTAAAATTGTACCTACAGTTCCCAAACCTTCTGCCATAGCATGTAAATATTTTCTTCCTTCTTCAAGATCATCTACAATTATGTCAGTAAACCTTCTTCCGGCAGGAAGGGCTGAGAAACATTGACATATATCAGCAATGTATCCAAATGGAATTCCCCCAGGTTCATTTTGACTCCTCGCACGAGAG
>JABXJV010000256.1 GCA_013375355.1 Candidatus Helarchaeota archaeon | reverse complement strand
TTTATCTTTCCTTCATAAGAGATATTTATCTGTTCAGGAGGATTATTAAGAGTTTTTACATCTACAGCAAGAATAGAATATTCCCGCTCGTATGGTATGTCGCTACCATTTTTATCTGTAAGTCTGGTTATCTTTAAACCCGAATTCAGAACAAATATTGCTTTTTTTATATTTTCCTGCGGGAATAATACTGTCATTTTTACATCTGCTTTCAGTCGGTGATTTGATGGAAATAGTTTAATATTCATATCATAATGGATAACTTTAATAAGTGGAAATTCTGAATATTTATTATGGGCTGTTAAGATATTTATTCTTGTTTGTTTATCTTTATAGATATTATTTAAGATGCTTTTAAAAAGAAAAACAGGAATAAGAGCAATAACAACAGAAATAATGAGCATCTTAAGGCTTAAAAATCTACTTTCAGAAAGGCGGAAAGGAAATACAGCAGATAAGAAAATCAAAGATAGACCAATAAATATATACGCAGTTCTCTGCATAATTTCGTTATTGATATTTCCATAACCCATAATGTCAGATGGATTAAGCGGGAGAGTAGTTGCGGAAAAATCGATAAGTCTGAAACCTTTGTCACCAATAATAAATATAGAAAATATTGAAAATCCAACAACAATTAAAAATACTATAAAACGGTTTTTTAGAATGAAATTTAAAGCAAATACAAGCCCTGAGAGAAAAATAATTGTTGGTAAACAAATAAGAAGAAGTGAAGTGATATATGGAACAATTCTATATGGTCTGACTGCGATAGTTATCTGGATAACTGAAGAGATAAAGATTATAATCAGAGATATAGTTATTAAAGTCAGTATAGAACCAATGAATTTTCCCATTACATACTTTAAATTTGAAACTGGTTTGGAGTAAATCACTTCATTTACTCTGGTTTTTTTATCATCGATAAGAAAATTCCCGATTATGAATGGAATGGTGAATGCAGAAATGAGGGAGAATAAAAAACTTGAAACATAAGGGGCAAAACCTGCAAGCGATGCAATCATAGGGCTTGCGCCATTTCGATTAAGAAATGCTATTCCTACGTTCAGTAAACCAATTATGATTAGATAGAAAAAGGTCATTATCTTAAAACGGATACTTCGTATTAAAAGCAGAAATTCATATTTTGCTATTTCTAAAATTTCCATAATTTTATCCCAATATTTTAGTTTGAATCATAGGTTTGATAAATTTTAAATTCGCAAATTTTCTAAAAAAAAGTCGCACATTTAATCAAAGCGGAAAATACTTATCCTAATAATAAGACTATTTTTATATAAAAATTCTTTCAAATAATCACAGGGGAGAATACTGCACTTATAATTTAGACGATTTCTATATAAAAAAAGTTATAAATACATTTAAAATCTTGAATTATACCAGAGTTTATTATTTAAATTTTATTTTTATTATACTTATGTCAATTATAATAAGTTCAGATAATAAAAAGAGTTGTTATATAGCAAAATGGACACTGCAATATAACAACTCATCAGATAATTTTAATATTTTATTTCGGCGATATTATTTTATGTTTATAGAAGAAAGGTTCTGAATTTTTGCTGCATAAACAGTATTTTTTAAAAGCAAAGCGATAGTAAGAGGTCCAACACCACCTGGAACCGGGGTAATAGCTTTTACCTTTTTTTCAACCGATTCAAAGTGCACATCACCTACAATCCGATAACCTTTTTTAGACAATGGGTCGTCAATTCTGTTAACCCCCACATCAATGACTACCGAATCTTCTTTAACCATATCCCCC
>JABXJV010000255.1 GCA_013375355.1 Candidatus Helarchaeota archaeon | reverse complement strand
TTATCCGTGAGAATAAGGGAAAATTTGGCTTAACGTTTATAGGAGAAGCGTG
This sequence comes from Candidatus Helarchaeota archaeon, assembly GCA_013375355.1. The sequence goes on along the minus strand of JABXJV010000255.1, from coordinate 9,987 downwards.
CGTAGAAAATCAATTAGATATAAAATTTGCAAAAAAATTCATCAAATTTCTCGAAAAAAAGCATAAACCATCGGGCAAAGAGTTTCAACGTATAGTTGGTGAAGTTTCTAGTAAACTCCAGACTCAAGATAACGAAAAATTGCATATTTATGCATCTAAGGCAAAGCTTAGAAAATGGAAAAAAAAGCGACGAGAAAAAATTCAGTTCTTTTTTTCAAGATATACTGAGCATATCGATGTAAATGCCGAGAATTTTAGAAGATTAGGGATTTATAAGGGGGATTATGAAACTTATTGTAAAACTGGTGCTTGGATTTCGAGTTCTTTTTTATCCATTTATCGTGGTCGATTTTTACATATGAAAGCTACTAAAAGTTCAACCTATTATCATGGGGATTTCGACGAAACGATCTCTTTCGCTTTGGCACTGATAGACACTTTAACTCCCTTCTACGGTTTTTTAACTCCCTCTATTGGCATGGCAAATGTTAATAAAGCACACCAAAATGGTATTCAGCGTTTAGCAAGACTAGTAAAAAAATTTCAAAAAAACCCTGAAAAAAAACGAAGACGTCCCCGAAACCGCCCTCATCCGACTATAAGTAAAAAATATCATCTAGCGGATATTATATTACATATTTTACGAGAATTTGGAAAAAAAGGGGCGGCTGTGAAAGAAATCATAAAGAAAATTAAAGCATATGAAGAAATAATGCTTAAATTCCACCGCTTCTTATCCAATTCTCACGGAATAAATTTACCAGAACGGTTTAAGCGTCCCAGACCCGTACTGGAGGGAACTGTAAGAAATACTCTTGCAAAGAAGTTAAAAAATGATGTTGAATTTGAATTGGTATACGGAACTAGGGGAGCACCCGCAAAAAGATATTACATTAAAGGTATGATGCCTAAAAAAGAGGAGAAATTTAAGTGCAAGGATTGTAAATTTTATAAATTGGACCCCACATTACGCAAGTATGAGCAAGAAACGGTATATATTTGTGATAAAACCCGAGATCCCGCGTATGCAGAAAAGGATGCATGTGATGAGTTAGAACCTAAAATAAATCGGTTCAAAATTATCCATAAGTTCAAAGAGGGGACCAGAGGACCGTTTTGCCCTGGGTGTGGAATAGCAAAAACTATTAGGATTCCGGAGTCTAATGAGATAATTATCTGTAAAAATTGCAACTTGTTAATCAGGAGAATAAGAGGTAGTAAATTTATTGTGAAGTGGGGGGTAATAATCCCTGATGATCGAATAAAGAAAGGTAATGATAAAATCCTTTATGTTCCAACATTTTCAGAACCGAGGATAATTTTTCTGGCAACCGGTTATAAATTCAGGATAAGAAAAAATGCAACATTACCCTTAATTTTTGTGAATAAGCGATGTTACTTTATAGATGAAGTTACTTTGATTATTTTAGCAGGAGGAAAAATCAAGGAGGAAGATAAAGCATTTCTTGAACAATATAAAATCGGAATTGTAGAATATTCCGAAGCAAAAATAATGCTTACCGAAAAACAAGCAGCATTTGCCGAATTATTAAGGAGTGCAATTAGAAAGGGGAAACAAACTGGAGAAATTGTAGAATTAGGGCGGCAATTGATTTTTTCTAAAATAATGTCTACTGTCGCACTAACTTCTAAGTTTGGGAAATTCGTTTTAAAAAAAGATTATGTGCAGAAAAGAATTTTGCAACAACTTGAACGTGCCTCCTCCTCATATTTATTTGAAAACCCCTTTGAATTCATTCCTTTATTTATAGTTCACTTCTTTTTGGGATTAAAATACAGACCGACCTATGGATTTACACTACCAAATGCTATAAATAAATTAAGATCTGCGGAAGGACTTGCAGCAAATGAAGCGTGGAAAGCGGAAAAAAAGGGGTTACCCAAAAATTTTAAAATTATTGGCAGAAAAAAACAACGATATGTCCGTACTGATCTTTTTAAAGGGGCTAGAGCTTTCGATCCTTATGATACCGCACTAAACTATCTATACTATTTATTACAGCAGATGGCTTCAGAAGCTCTGGGGTATGCAGGGTTCTCAAAATATTATCCCGGTCCAGGAATCATCCATAGCCGAGATAAAATAGAAATTAAAAGAAAGGAAACTGAAGATGAATTACCAATAGAGAGAAAGAAAAATCGGGAAATTATTTTTGACTTCATGGACCTTTACAGACCTGTGGTTCGCCATGAATTAGGGGCAGCGTTAAGAAAAGGGGAATTGCTAAAATCAGATTTCGAACATGGTCTCTATGAATGGCGGAGGACTATTTATTACCTTCCAGAGGACGGAAGAGGTATGGTTAAATTGAATGCGATATTTGAACGAATTTGTAACTATAAATATTATAATGACGGTCAAATATTGACATTATCGGAAATAATGAAGAAAGATGCTAGAAGTTTGGCTTTAAATCTCCTTGGATTTTCGTTTTTTATCGCTTTCTTTTTCCAACGTAAAATTCTAAGGTATACTCCTTTTAGAGCCTTTGAGACTCAAGAAGAAGCGGATGAAATTTTGCAGAAATTCAAAATTATAGATGTAGTTTTGGGTGATGGGAGATTGATAAAAATTCCTCTTAAAAAGAAAGTGAAGGCTGTTAGACCTAAAATACATAAAAGAAGGTATATGCCTGCAGTTCAACCACCTTTATTACCTACAAAAATTATAATTGTTACCCATAATGACGTAGATGGTTTTAAATCAGCTTTATTGCTTTCGCTTAAGCACTATCTTAAAAATAACATGAAGATTTTTATTGCTGATAACAGTCCAAGTGCGAGAAATTTCATAGATGACGTATTACAGAGGGATGTCCCAAGACAATTTCTTGAATTTGGGCGCAATATAGTTTATATTGCAGATTTTGGTATGGACAATAAGAAATTACAGATTTGCCGAATTTTAAAGCATAGAGTTGGGACCACTGCTACATTAAGACTATGCTGGTTTGACCATCATAGAAGGGTTTTAGAGAATGCTAAAGAAGAATTGCAGGTCATCGGGATGGAATATTATTATTCAACCATTGGACACGCTTATGAGCTGGTTCGGAAGTCGTTTAATTCGGATTTACTATTAGATCTTGTCAACGGGTTTATAACTGTCTTTAAACCTACTGAATTTGAAAATACAAGATTGTTTCATTGCCGCACACAATTTAATAAGGAGTTACAATATTTTGACGAACAGCTTGCCAATAGACAATCAAAATTAATTAATAATTGGGTGAAAAAATTCAGTTTTTGGAAGGAAAAAGGAGATAGCTTCCGCTGGGATCTATTTTTTAAAAAAATCTGTAACAAGCAGATGCCAAACACACAATTTAAAAACATTAAAGCTTATTTGGAAAAAGAAAAGAAAAAAATGAAAATGCCAGAGAAATTTCTCTATCACCACAGTTTGAAAAAGACGAAATGCGGTAAAAAATTTGCTGTATTAATATTTGAAGAATATTTTAACCATCTTGGAATTCGTGATCTCTTAAAAAGCTTACATTACAGGGTAGATTTTGCCATTCTTTTTTGGTATGACTTTACATTCTCAATTCGAAATTACACTACTAACTTTAATTTTCAATCATTATTTCCCGTAATTGGACATAAAAGGGCATTAAATGTAACGGCTCCCCAAAAAACTGTATATAGGTTTACTAAAAATGCCGAATATAAGGTCCCTAAGAAAATTGGTAATTGGGAAACTGTAGAAACGAAATTTAGAACAGATACTTGGGATTTTTACACATACTTACCTCCAAATAAAGTTGTAGAAATGCTTGAGAATACTGATTTGACAGAATCCGATAAAATCACACCTTTTTGTTATCAATTCGGGTTTAAAAAAATAAAAATTGGAATGGGAAAGCGAGATACTCCCATCCCACCAGCTGATCCAGGGGCTAAATACATTCGTTTTAGAGCAGAAAATTTTCCAGTCTTTATTGATAATTTAGATAAATTATTAGATCGCACTGGAAAAACAAGGGGATTTTTTCAAAAAGGTTCCGTAAATCTTCTATATACTTACTACAATCAAAGACGTGAGCTTTTCTCTTTTGTAAATTATTTGATGCTAGCGGCACAACATAAACATGGGCTAAACTCACCAAAAATAATTTGTATCGATACTTTAGGAGAACGATATTACAGAAATTTGTTTACAATGTCTACAACCCACCGAGAATTTGACCTTGAGAAAATTCAAAATATCATTTTCAGCCATATTGAAGATGTTGATGTGCTCCGTTCAGCTGTTAGTGAACTCGAAAAGGTTGTTAGGCTCACAAAAGCCAAATTTGTTGTTGTTAATTCTATATTTCCCCCGGTAATAGGGAAATATCCCGTAAAATACGCAGATTCGAAAAAAGAAGCTGATGAATCGCTCTCTTCAAGATCCATGATTGCTGGAGAGATGATTGGAAAACTGCACAGGATGGCTGTTGATCTTGGAGCTTGTGTTATTTTGCCGTATTACGGTTTTGGACAGGAAATTGATAAAAATAAACGGTTTTCAAAATATTCTTCAGCAGGTTGTCAATTGGATGTCCAGATTGTATTTGAAAATGATCAGGATAAAAATAAAGAAAATAAAGATGAATACAATTGGAATATATTTATTTTTAGTAATCTTGATCGGATTGATGAGGCTTCACATGAAGATATTGCTAAATGTGAAATAGCATTGAAAAAGGGAAACTTGGCTGATTTAAAATTAAAAAAGATCACGAAATTTAAACGCAGTAAAATCGAGATGAAATTGCCTGAATTTAAACCAGAACTAATCGTAGATAAGGGGATTGAAGAAATAACACCTTCGGAACCAGAAGAAGAAAAAGTAGTAGATTATGAAAATGAATTGGAAGTTTTAGAATATTTAAAAAGAGAATTTGAAATAGGGGAGTATGATTATCTAATTAGAGATAGCCATGTGGTCAGCCTTAAAATAAGAAATAGAAATCTCACAAGAATACCTGAAAAAATTAGGTATTTAACTCATTTGCAAGCATTAGACTTGGCTTGTAATCAGATATCTGAAATAGAATATTTGGAACACCTTTCACAATTGCAGAGCCTAGAGCTATGGAATAATCGTATTAAACAGATTAATGGACTAGATAGGCTTAGTAGGTTATGGAGGTTGAACCTTTCTTCAAATAACATTAAGAAGATTGAGGGGTTGGATCGTCTGTTAAGGTTGGAAGTGCTAGACCTTTCGCAAAACAAAATTAGCAAGATAAAGGGATTGGGAAATCTAATTGAATTGAAAAGGTTGAACCTAGCAGACAATAACATAAATAAAATAGAAGGGTTAGATAAACAAATTAATTTACATGAATTATGCCTTCAGAAAAATCGAATTGAACAAATTGAAGGTTTTGATGACCTATTTAATTTACACCAGCTCTATTTACATGAAAATAATATTGAAAACATTAACGAGCTGAAGAGGCTTCGAAATCTCGGAATCTTTTGGTTACATTCAAATCTTATTTCTAACATTGAAAAGGAAAAATTACCTCATAACTTAGAAAGTCTGATTATTTCTAATAATCCCAGAGAGGAGATCGAAGTCGAAAATAGTATAGATTTAGAAACCTATGAAATAGATCGCTCAGTGTTATCGAAAATTACTGATTTACAACCTGATTCTGAAAGGGTAAACATTATAGTCCAAGTTATTGAAAAATTGAATGAACGGGTTGTGCAAAAAGATCAAATTGACCAACAAATAGCAGATTTTTTAGTTGGAGACGAAACAGGAACTTATATACTAACAGCTTGGAACGAACACATAAAATTATTGGAAGAACACGGTGGAACAGCTATTCTAATAAGAAATTCCTATGTTAATACATACAGAGGACAAAGTAAATTAAATATCGGTCTGTATAGTCACTGGGAGCCTTTGGATATAAAAATTCCGATAATTACAATGCCTAAAATTAAAATAGAAAATTTAAAGAAAGAAATGAGTAGATTAAATTTAATAATAAAAGTAGAGAGAATAGATCCACAACGAATCGTTAAATTTAAAGATGGATCACTTCATAAGACGGCGACAGCCCTGGTAGGGGATCATACTGCTGTAATTAATCTATCTTTATTTGATGATACGATTGATCAATTTGAAATTGGGGAAATATATGAATTGAGGAATGTCTATGTTAATCAATTCCAAGATCATTTGCAATTAAATATCGGGAGATTTGGAGAAAATAAGAACATTGAACATGAACCAATTAAAGTTAATCTAGATAAATATGTGTAGTAGGTTGCTACATACTTTTAACGTATATATCACGATTCCGCCCAGAACCAAATTAACAGCATTAAATTGCCCTAATTGTAAAGCACCTTTGGATTATATGCCTCCTTGTAAATGTGAGCATTGCGGGGTTATGATTGAATTAATGAAATAGGTCATTTTATATCTATTGCAAATATAATGATAATGCAAAATATTAATTGGACAGATAAAAAATAGGAGGTTAGATGATTGGAATTTATTATAATATTGTCTGTAATTTTTGGAATCCTTGGTAGTCTAATAGGAGTGTTAGTAGGAATAAATTTCCATTTAAGATTCAAAAAATTGGAAGAGATTGTTGATAATTTAGTTAAAATACAATTGGATAACGCAAGAAGAAAAGTCTATGAGGCAAACCTCAAGAAAACCTATTAGAATTAATAAAAGGCGTTATAATTGAATTGAAAGTCCAATATCCTCATTTAAAATTTCCTCTATATCACACTGCAAATAATAAAACTTTTTATATTAAAAAGTCAAAATATTTTCACACCTAAAGGGAAAAAATCTTACATATAATTTGAAATATAAGGAACCCGAGGGTTTAAGATGATCAAGGTTCCAATTATATACCCGGGTCGAAGAGTTCAATATTCTTCGAATCGGTGGAAGTTCTCGTAAATTTTTAGGCAAATTATAGTTTAAAAACCTTTTTAGTTAATTAATATTTAACTCAACTAGAAAATAGTCTTGTCAAATTTTTTGATATTAATTTAAATGATTCAAATGGACAAAATCACAAAAAAACTTTATAAAATAATCTTGAATTCACAATATCCACTATCAACAGAAGAATTAAGTCAGATAGTCAAGAGACCAAACTATTCTCTTTTAACACTTTTAAAAAAATTGGCAATAGAGGGTAAAATAAAGGGAAAACAACTAAAAAAAGGTGGATCTTACATTTGGTGGCTTCCTGATAAACCTATTAATAAAAATGAAATTGAATCAAAGAAATTACGATTAAATAAATTAAAAGAGAATTCTTCAGACCTTCAAAAACAAGTACAATCTGTTGAATTAAAAAAAGAAGAAAACAACCAAAATGAATTATCTGAAAAAATTAAAGAGTTAGAAATCAATATACAAGAAAAAGAAGATAAAATAGCAGAAATTGAAGAAGATTGGACAGTTAGCGATCTTTTAAGAACAATTGATTTTTTAACAATCAAAATAAATGACATAATTAACTCATATATGAAACCAAGATTCAGGGATATGAATGAAATTTATTATCATTTAATGGAACAACACGAGTTACCATATGGCATCCTAAAAAAATATTTTGGTTGGGATAGAACAAGCTAATAGCTACAAAGTGGAAAATATGAAAAAAAATGAACAACTTAAAGATAATATTTTAGAAATCGTTACAAATTCCGATGTTCCGTTAACTACGAAAGAGGTTAATGATATTATCAATAAACCTCGTCACTTAACATACCCCCGCCTCGAGAAATTATTAAAAGAAAAGAAAATTTGGGGGGTACGACCGAAAAAAAGGGGTGTATGGGTATGGTGGCGTATTGCTGAAACCAATCCAGAATTGGAGATTATTAATGATGAAATAAAAAAACAAGAAAATAAGATTTCAAACCTTCAAATAGAATTAAAAAAGAAGAAAAAGCAGGTTATTAAAAAGGATAACAATAAATTTAAGGATGTATACGAAGAATTAGAAGAGTGGTATGATTTTCTTGGTGGTTTGGATAATGAGCAGTATACAGATGAACCATATAGAGAGCATATTGGAGAATTAGTTAGAGTAATTAGGGAATTATTAGACGAATTTGGTAAGGATGAGGACATTGAAGAATATCGATCTAATCTTGAAGGTGAAAATGAAATACCCCAAGCTTTAATTGATGAACATTTTCCTAATAATTAAAATATTTTTTAAATGCCAATTAGTTATAGATATATAGAATATTATTTCATTATAACTTAGGGATTGAAAAATTTTAATATTAAATAATGATTGAATAAAAATGTCTTCGGAAGAAAATAGTGTTGAATTTGATAAACAAGTAAATGGATGGATTGTGAAATATAGATGTCCTAACTGTGGAAGAAAATATAAAGTCACCCTTAATAAACCCACAAATAAAAAAGTTAAATGTAATTTTTGTAAATATATAGTTAAACTCACTATTCACCAGAATAGTGTTAGCGTTTCATAATATTCAGTTATTTTTCTATAAGTGTTAAATATTTAAATTAAAATGAAAATTGACGTATAAAGGTTTATAATAAAAGTAAGATTTTATTTATTGTATAATCTATTTTGAAATATTTTAAAAGAAGTTGAAAGAAATGCCAGACTATAATGCAGGAAAATTAATATTAAAAGACCGTATTCAGAGTACTTGGACAGTAAAAAAAGGATTTCCACATATGCAGGAAAATGGAGTCATTATGGATGTTACAAACGTTGAACAAGCACAAATTGCTGAAGTAGCAGGTGCAGTTGCAGTCATGTTATTGGACAAACTTCCTTATGATATAAGGAAATCAGGAGGTATAGCAAGAACTGCATCATTAAAATTATATGATGAAATTAGAGCCCATATTTCAATTCCTATCATGATGAAATGTCGTATTGGTCATGTAGGTGAAGCCAGAATACTTGAAGCTGCTGGTGTTGATACAATTGATGAAAGTGAGGTCCTTAATGTAGCGGACTCTGAACATCATATATGGAAACATGATTTCAAAGTGCCATTCGTTAATGGTTGTACAGATTTAGGAAGTTCTTTAAGACGGATAGAAGAGGGTGCTAGCATGCTCCGTTCAAAAGGTGAACCAGGCACTGGTGACGTCAAACATGCGATTATTCATTTTAATAAAATTAAGGAACAATTAAGGCTTGTTTCGGCATCAAAAAATAATCCTCAAGAGTTAATAAAATATGCCCGAGAATTTAAGGCAAGTTATGACATAGTTAAATTAACAGCTGATTTGGGGAGAATTCCTGTTACAATTTTTGCTGCAGGAGGTATAGCAACTCCTGCGGATGCAGGATTTATGATGGGTCTAGGCTGTGATGGAATTTTCGTAGGTTCAGGAATTTTTAAATCAGAAGACCCTCAAACTCGAGCAGAAGCAATAGTATTAGCTACTAGTTTCTGGGATAATCCAGAAATTATAAAAGAAGCACAAAAAATGGTTCTCGAAAAGAGAGCTATGGATGGAATAGATTTAGAAATTACCACAGGTGAACGTTGGGAAGTTAGAGGATCTGATATTTAAGCGTTTTGAAGGGTGATTGGATTGGTAACGATTGGAGTTCTAGCTTTACAAGGTGATGTAAGATTTCATGAAGAAATTTTAAAAAATATCTTTAAGAAATATAAAATTGACGATGGAATAATCAAAAGAATTAAATATCCAGATGATCTTAACGGAATTGATGGTTTAATTATTCCAGGTGGCGAATCAACAGTTATTGGTGTTCTTGCCAAGAGAGTTGGTTTACTGGAGGTTCTGAAGAATAAAATTGTTAATGGTTTGCCAACTTTGTTGGTATGTGCAGGACTCGTATTTTCAGCAAAGATGGTATATGATAAAACTGTTGGAAAAGTAGATCAACCTATTTTAGGAATTCTAGATGCTGATATTGAGAGAAATTCTTTTGGAACACAAAGAGAAAGTTTTGAGAC
>JABXJV010000254.1 GCA_013375355.1 Candidatus Helarchaeota archaeon | reverse complement strand
TTTCATTAAAAAATAACTAACAATTAGATAAGATTTCAGCATGATGTGGTGTAATTGAAAAAATCCAAAAAACAAACTGTTGTATTATCTATTGATCAAAGGGAAAAAATAAAGGTTCCTATTGTAAAATCTCCTTCCCGCATTCTAGATAAAAGATTGGGTAAAGGATTCAGTATTAAAGAAATAAAAGCCGCCTCAATTCCTATAAGTGAATTTCACCGTTTAAATTTAAAAATTGATTATCGTCGAAGAACCATTTATGATTCAAATGCAGAGTTCTTAGGGAAGAAATATCGGGAATTACTTTCTGAAGAATTGATCGAAAGAGAAGCTTTAGAAAAGTTGGCAAAAAAAGAACAAGATATTATTAAAATTCTCACAAAAATTCCTTCAATTTCAAAAAAATTTGCTAAAAAGCTTGTTGACGCAGGAGTGAAATCAATCGAAAATTTAATCGATGAAGATACATCATCATTAGCAATTGATATTGGAGAAAAAGAAAAAATCGTAAATCAATGGATAAAAGATGCAAAAAAATTCAAAGATTTAGTAGCATTAGATGATACGATTAATAATTTATGTAAAATTGATATCTTAAACAAGGAAAAAGCAAAACATATGGCTTCAATTGGAATTATAAGCCTTGAAATTCTTGCCGAAGAAAAAGCTTCAATACTTGCAAAGGATCTGGGAGTTTCAGAATATTTAGCTAATGAATGGATAAAAAAAGCAAATCAATTAAGTAAAAAAGACATTAAAACCAAAAAGGTAGCCAAAAAGAAAAAAATTACAAAAAAAAGAGAAGAACCTATTGTTAAAGTTTCTAAGAAGGTCAAAGCTAAACCCAAGGAATTAAGTCTGAAAGATATTGGTGGAATTGGAAAAAAGGATTTGAAGAGTTTAGAAACCTTGGAAATTACTACATTAAAACAGCTTGCTGAAGAAGATCCTCTTGAAATTTCGTCAATTATTGGGGTTGGAAAAGATCAGGTATTTAGATGGATTAATAAAGCCAGAGAGCTTCTAGGAATGCCTAGATTAGAAGAAGTAAAGAAGAAGAAAAAAATTCCAACGATAGAGAAAATTGAGAAGAAAGAAGAAGCAATAGAAGAGACCGTAGATTTTTCTACTCTTGAAGAAGAACTCGAGGAAGCAATAGAAGAGGAGGCAAAGGAATTAGAACTAGAAGAAATTGAACCGGGTGAGATTCAAGAAAAATTTGTGATTTCTGAAGAAGACAAAAAAGAAATCTTAAAAGAACTTTTTAAAATAAAGGGTGTTGGCAAAGTAAGCGGTGAAAAATTGGTTAACGCAGGCATTAGATCCATTAAAGCTCTTATTGAAGCTAATATCGAGGAATTGTCATCAAGTACAGGAATAAAGGAACAAAAACTCCAAAAATTTATAGAAGAAGCAAAAAAATTGGAGTAATATAAGTCAAATTTTATGATATTCCTGGAGTAATTATTCATGTTTATCTGTTAAATTTATTAAAATATGTTTACTTCTTCTAATTACTCAATTTAATTTTATATATAAATTAATAAATTATATTCATAAATAATTTTTGTCCATTCGACTTTATCTTCTTTAATAATGTATTAAACTTTAAATACATGGCGGTATTTATTAAATCTCTGATATTAGATACATTAAGACTAATATAGTTGTTTAAAGAAAAAAGATTTAAACTACTTAACTTCATGTTTATTGCAGTTCATGTCCAATTTACTTTATGAACGCATAATTTTCAAGTGGGCGAATATGCTTGGTCGATAATACAGATGATTTAGAGAAATTACTGAATTTAACTAAAAAAATGAGCGTAAAAATAGCGCAACTTAGTCCAGAATCTCAGCTTTCAGCCCAATTAGAGAGATTTACTTTTATTAATCAAGATTTTGAAAATATTATGGGTGAATATAAAAAACAAGCAGATCAAGTTTCATCTCTAGTTCAAAAGATTTCTAATTTAGAGAATGAACTAGATGAGCATCGAACAAGATTTGATTCTAAAGCTATTTCAACAATTACACAAATTCAAAAAGAAAAAGAA
>JABXJV010000253.1 GCA_013375355.1 Candidatus Helarchaeota archaeon | reverse complement strand
ACAAAGTATTTAGAAAAAGATGAAATGGGTCAATATCCCTCAACCAAAATTACGGATATAGTTGTTTTAAAGAAGATTAAAGAGAATATATAGATAAAGTGAATTAGTTTGGAAAAAACACATTTAAAGCATAAACATGGTGCTCCAAAAATATTGAATTATTCGGTTTTAATAGTCAGTGATACAAGATATTTAGAAGTAGAGGCAGGAAAAAAATCAACTGACATGACAATTCCTCTAATAAAAAAAATATTAGAAAAAAATAACCAAAATTTCGTTTCATTTCAAATAGTCCCAGATGAAAATGAAAGAATAAAAGAAGTTTTACTACAATTAATTAAAGAGAAAAATGATATTATAATTACTAGTGGAGGAACTGGTATTAGTAAGAGAGATGTAACTATTGAAACTGTTAAACCTCTTTTTGAAAAGACTTTAGAAGGATTTGGAGAATTATTTCGTTATTTAAGTTATAAAGAAATTGGCTCATCTGCGATGCTTTCACGAGCTTCAGCAGGTATTATAAATAATAAGATTATTTTTTGCCTCCCTGGATCGCCCAACGCAGTTAAACTAGCTTTGGAGAATTTAATATTACCCGAGGCAGGTCATATTAAAAAAATGATAAAAAAATAGATTAACAATAGAAATCTCGAGATATTTTTGAGTTTACCAAATTCAAATGTGAATAATCATGACCGAAATTCATAAACATGGTTTTAAAAAATTAACTTTAATCGAAAATGCCTGGAAAATTCTATCTCCCTACATTAAAATCTTATCTGAAGAAGAAATAAAATCAACTAATGGATTAGGGCGATTTTTAGCTTCAGATATTGTTTCTTTTATTGACGTTCCTCATTTTGATCGCTCGGCAATGGATGGATATGCCGTTCAGGCAGAAGATACATTTGGAGCAAGTCCACACAAGCCAATTATATTAAAAATGATTGATAAGATTGAGATTAATCAAATTTCTTCAATTAAATTAAATCATGAAGAGGCGATTAAAGTTGCAACAGGCTCACCAATTCCCTTTGGAGCTAATGCAGTTGTTAAAATTGAAGATACTAAATTAATCGATGATAAGATTGAGGTTTATACACCTTTAACACCTGAAAAAAATGTTTCTAAGAAAGGAGAAGATGTAAAGAAAAATGACATCATAATTAAAAAATTTCATCAACTTAGACCCCAAGATATCACACTCTTAATTGCTTGCAACATTGAAACGATAAAAGTTATTAAGAAACCAACTGTTGCAATAATTTCAACCGGTTCTGAATTGGTAGAAGTCGGTTCTTCACCTAAAATTGGAGAAATAATCGAGACTAATACTCATTCAATTTCATTATTTACTGAACTTTATGGTGGAATTCCTATTAGACTGGGGATTGTAGAAGATGATCCCGATAAAATTCGTGAAATTCTTAACAAAGCTTTAGAATATGATATTGTTGTATTTTCTGGTGGAACTTCCGTTGGTGAAAGGGACTTACTTCCTTCAATAATGGAACAAGAAGGTAAATTACTAGTCCATGGTATTGCTATGCGCCCAGGAAGCCCAACAGCTATTGCGATAGTTAAAAATATACCAGTTTTTTGCTTACCAGGATTTCCAGTTGCTACTATCATTGGGTTCGAAGATTTTGTAGGACCTACAATAAGGAAAATGCAAGGTGCAAATATATTGGATCCAAGACCAATTATCAAGGCTACTTTAACGAGGGGAATTCCATCCAAATTGGGTAGAAGAGATTCTGCTCGTGTGAAAATAGAAAGAATTAATGGTGAATATTTTGCTACTCCCATCCGTATTTCGGGATCTGGTATTATATCCTCTCTTGTAAAAGCCGATGGTGTTGTAAAAATCCCAGAAAATATTGAAGGTTTTGAAAAAGATTCAGTCGTGAATGTCTATTTATACTTACCGATTTCTATTTAATATTTCTAATTAAAACAGTTAAAAAAGAAGATTAATCTATAAAAGAGTGCAATTAAATGACAAAATTTTATCAGACCCTTTCTGCAGAAGAAGTAAAAAACATTTTAAATGAAAAATTAATCTTTCATATTCAAATCGAAGAAATTAAGGTAGAAAATGCATTAGGAAGGATTTTAGCAAAAGATATTATTTCTTTTATTGATGTACCAGGATTTTCAAAGTCAAGAATGGATGGTTATGCGGTAAAGGCAAAGGATACATTTGGTGCAGAAGAAGATACCCCAATAAATTTAAAAAAGATAGGAGAGATTCGTGCTGGCGAAATTTTTAATAAAGTACTAAATGAAAAAGAATGTATTCAAATTGCAACCGGGGCTCCCATTCCAGATGGAGCAAATGCTGTTGTAATGGTTGAATATACGGAAGAAGAAAATGAAATAGTTAAAATCTATAAATCAGCTACTCCTCAACAATACATCATACAAATTGGAGCAGATATAAAAAAAGGAGAAATTGTACTAAAAGAAGAGAAACAATTAAATACTCGAGATTTGGGCTTAATCTCAGCGTTAGGTATTACTAAAATAACTGTATATTCAAAGCCAAAAGTTACAATTTTTAGCACTGGTGATGAATTAGTTCCCCCAGGAGAACCATTAACATCTGGAAAGATTTATGATATCAATTTGACCACAATATATAATGCGGTTAAAGAATCTGGAGGAATTTCACTTATCAAAGGAATAATTAAAGATGATTATGAAACGTTAAATCGGATTATATCAAAAGAAATATCTAAAATTGATTTTTTAATTATATCAGGAGGAACATCCAAAGGAATAGGAGATTACTTACCTGATGTTATCAAGAATTTAAAAGATCTAGACTTTTACATACATGGAATTAGAATAAAGCCTGGTAAACCGACTTTACTTTCAGCAATTAAAGATGGTAATCTTGTTAAGCCAATAATTGTATTACCAGGTTATCCTACAAGTGCATTAACAATTTTTTATCATTTTATTGCTCCTTTGATAAGAAAATGGGCTCATTTACCTCAACCAAAAGAAAAGATAATGAATGCAATAGCAGAAAAGAGAATCTATTCAGAATTAGGAAGACGGGAGTTAAGACCAGTTAAAATAACTGAAAAGGATGATAAAATTTTCGCAAAACCAATTCATACAGGATCTGAAGCGATTTCCACTTTAGCTTTAACTGATGGATACATCGATATCCCTGAACAAGTTCAATTAATAGAAGAAGGAGAAAAAATTGTGGTATATCTATTTTCTTGATTAATAAAGTGCTTCCAATATTACTCTTTTGTTTTTAGCTTTGCTTTCCAGCGTTTTAATGCCCTAGTCTCAAGTACTTTAGAATAATTTTCCCATTTATCTGGAGTTCCTTTTTCCTTTTTTACAATTTGGAATTTACATGTTTTTGATCCTGCAGGTATCGTAGTTAAAAACTCTATATCAAAATCAGCTTCTGGATCGATATCAGACCTTAGTTCTTTAGCATAATCCATAATACCTTGAACTAGATATCGTTGAATTCTACAATCAAATGGTTTATATACATCTTGTAAAGGGCACCAAATAATATCAAACTCACATTTATCATCATTTATAATTCTGGGTTCCTCAATTGATGTCCACGCTACAGTATTAACCCATGTTGCAACAAAGCTCATCAATTCAATAGTAGGCATTTTTGGAGGAATTTTTATGCCCTCAAACATTTGCTTGCCCATATCATATCCCACTTTTATTAATGCATTGTTACAGACATGTTGACCATCTACTCCATAATTTACTTCAATATCTTCTATTATTTGAAGTACTGACTTAGCCATAAATAAGCCAAATTGTAAAAGCGTAGCGGGGTCAAAATCTGGACGATTTATAACTTTTTTTCGAAATTGTTTTATAGCAATATCAAACGGTTCTTTGAATTTTATCTTTTTCCAATTAGGCTCTGTTCTAGTTCCTTTTTTCATTATTCCTTGAATAAATAACACATCCTTTCTGAAATATAACAATTTATATTAGCTAAATTGCTTATAATTTTTATTATAAGAATACTT
>JABXJV010000252.1 GCA_013375355.1 Candidatus Helarchaeota archaeon | reverse complement strand
GTAATATCTCTACTTCTTAATAAGCAAGAATTTAAAGAAATTATCTATAATATGAAGGATATAATAAGATATTTAATTAATTTTTATCATATAAGAAGTAAATTAATATTTAAGGAAATTTTCGATTATGAGAGATTGATCAAGATCGTAGATTCAAATATTGATTATTATTTTTATGATTTTTACGAACTTCTTGAATCAGTTAAACCAGAAATATTAAATGTCTACTTGTCTGATAACAATCGTTTAAATAAAGTTGAGGTTGATTGGAACGACCTTGAGGAAGTTTTATATTTTATAGAAATCGTAAAAAAACACAACCCAGCTTATCTCAAAGAAAAGAAATTAATAGAAAGATTGGAAACATCAATTCTAAATGATAAATTCGATATTAATCAAATTCATTTATTATCGCATATTGAATGGTTCTTAAAACGAATTGACACGATTTTAGGGAAAGATATCGGTCAAAAACTTTTTGAAAAAATTAAAAGTTACAGAAAACAATTAATTTTGAAAAAAATTTATTTAAAGGAACCAGAAAAAGATATTGTTGGGCATGGTCGAACGTTTGTAGATAATTTTTTAAGACGATTAGAATTTACACATAATCAGTATCCAGGGGTAGCTATATCTGAGCTGATTGATTACAAAGAAATAAGAAAAATTACAGAAATAGAAGAATCTGTTCTCCACTTACTAAAATTTATCCGTTTTTTTAATAAAAACATACTGGATTCGAGGGATAAACTAATTAATTTTGAAACAATTAAAAAGCGAATAAATGATCTAATTCATGAAGTTTTTCAACTTAAAGAATTAAATCAGTTACATCAGATAAACTTATGGATTGTTGTTGATGAGGGTTATATTAGTGATTGTTTCAAAGCAATTTATGAACTATATAAAGAAGAATTTGAAAAATTTCATTTCTGGAACACTATTAAATCGGAATTTAATTTTGATTTTAATTTTGGTAGATTTTATAAAATTGTATATACTCTTTATGAAATAAAACCAGACATACTTGTTCCTTTTATTAATATTAAAGATTTAAAAAAATATATTTTAAAACATCAAATTGAAGTATTTGCTTTGGGTATTAATTATTTAAACTTATTTTCCGAGATTTATAAATTGGAAGACTCTGAAATAGCCGCCGAATTTGAAAAATTTACTGAAAATTTTAAATTATTAAAAAAATGAGAAAGGAAAACGATAAGCAGACTAATAGTTTAATCTTTAAAAAGATGTGAGGGTAGAGTGTCAAAAGAAAAGGAACTCATTGCAGAGTTCGAGAAATACAGGAAGAATAAGATTGATAATTTCAGGTATGAGCATAGATCACGTCTTAAGGACCGGTTCCGTTTAATTTCTTTCAGTTATTATTTATATAGCCCTAAATTTTTCAAGTCACTGAATATTATATTCAAAAATATTATAAATTACAATAAAAAAATAAATTTGGGATGAAAATGGACAAAATTATGGATTCCTATGAAAAAAATGTGATTGTCAATTTAAAAAAGAATTTTGAATTACAAGATGAAGATTTTAAAGTTGATGAAAGAGGATTAATAATTGAACTTGATTTACATCCTACTTATCTGAAAATTATCCCTAAAATGATTAGAGCTCTCCCTCAATTACAGATATTTCATATTCATGAAACTGATATCAGTAAGATAGAGGAATTAGAGATACTATCTCATTTAGAAGAATTACATTTATATAATAATCAGATTAAAAGAATTGAAGGTTTAGAAAATCTCTCTCAATTAAAAATATTAAATTTAGCATATAATCAAATTAATAAGATAGAGGGATTAGAGAATCTCTCCCAATTACAAAAATTATTTCTTGAAGGAAATCGAATTGGGAAAATAGAGAATTTGGAAAACCTAACCCGATTACAGGTACTAATGCTCGAAGCTAACCAGATAAAGAAAATAGATGGTTTAGATAACCTTCTATCACTGACCGAATTGGATCTTTCGGATAATAAAATCCAAAAGATAGAAGGTCTGGGGCGTCTCTTCCAATTAAAAATATTAAATCTTAGATTAAATGAAATCAGGAAAATAGAAGGTTTAGGGGATATGTTCCAAATAAAAACATTAGACATTAGATTAAATAAGATTCGTAAGATAGAAGGATTAGAGTACCTTAGCCAATTAAAAACATTAGATCTTAGAGTTAACAAAATTTCCAAAATAGAAGGTCTAGAAAATTGCTTACAATTAGAAGATTTAAGGTTAGATAAAGATTATCTAATAGAAGAAGATCAAATAATTTTTGAAAAAGGGATAAAAGAAATAATTGGACAATATAAAAATAAAGAATTAAAGGAGAAAAAGATTCTAATAGACATATATATTCCTAAATTAAAAGATAAAGAAACTAAAAATTTGAAAACTGAGTTAGAATCGATGAGTTTGGCAAGTCAAAAAATCCTTAGAAAAGAAATTTTATCTATATCTGATAATAAACGTTCCAATATAGTAAAGGACTTATTAAAAAATAGAAAAAGATTAAAGAATTTATTAATAGAAAATATTCAAGATTTAGAAAAATTGCTAATTATGGAAGACCCCTCTTTCCCGGAAATCTTCCAAAAAATGGAAGCTGCAAAAATAATTTATGAGGCGCTTGGAGATGACGATAAGGCACAATTAATGGCGATAGAAATACAAAAGATCTTGGATAAATTTGATAGCTTTATGGAAAAAAGAGAATTGAGTAGTAAAGGTGGTTCTATAATTCAAGAAGCAAAGGCCTTACAAAGTCATAATGAAAATCTAAAAGCCTCTTTACTTTATAAGAAGGCTGCTCGATTCTTTATAGAAATAGGAAACCACCAACAAGCTAATCAATTAAGAGAACTTGCAATTTCATGCGAACAGCAAGCTAAATAATAAATCCGCTTTTTTTTAATTTCTTTCAGTTATTATTTACTAATTTCAATCCTTTATTATCTGTTTTTTTAATAGAAGGTGTTATGATTTCTCCATGATTTTTTGCAATTTTTATTATTTTATCAATTCTTGTTGTGACTTCTTCATCTTGCATTTTGTCTAGATATATCCAACAACTTAAATCATATACCGAGAAATAAGTTATTTCCCCGGGAAGATCTTGATATAAGATACCTTTAATATATGCCAGCGGGGAGAATTCAATATGATACGAAATATTTTACTCAGTTGGATAAATTTTATCCTGATTTGAAAATAGAAGAAATTATAAAATAAAATGAATTAAGAAAAAGTAGGGTTAAAAATGAACTATTCAAAAATTTTTTTTAAGATTAAAATTTTATTAAGAAAGCCAAATGGTGGTAGCAATCACTAAAAGAATTTTATTTTCTTCTCTCTCTCCTGAACAATGTTTTGAAAAAATTAAATCAGATATTAAAACTAAATTTAAGGGAGAAATAACAAAGATTTCAGAAAAATCAATAATTTTTAAGAAAGGATCAATGAAATCCTCAAAAAATATAAAAGATTATCCATTAAAAGGTATCATTACCATTGACGAAAATGAAAAAAGTAAAATTTTAATTAATTTTAATTATATTTTCTTTATTAAGAGTACTTTATTTTGGCTGCTTATTATCGGATGTAATGTAGGTTTAAGTATTTTGGTATATTTTCTCTTCAACTCCAATATACCTATAAACTTATTTGTATTAGCTTCTTTAGCTGGCGCTGTATCTGAGATTATACTTATAATAAATTTAAAACGTATATTGAATAAAGCTGAACAGGTTTTTATTCGAGAACTAAATTTGTAAGCTTAATTTTCATGCAAGATAGTTCATTTTACTCAGTCGGGTATGTTCTACCCCGATTTGAAAATTAAAGAATTTGTAAAAGAAGGATGATGAAAAAAAATGACAAAAAGATTCTATATAACAGGTCAATACGAAAAATGTGGTAGAATTAAGGATAAATTAATCAAGTTAACAAAAGAAAATATTGAATATAAGGAACTGAATCAGAAAATATATATTCACATTAAAGCTCTTCTAGTTTTCGAGCCTGAAAGATGGGTACCAGACCTCCTAGTCCCAGATATTATTGAGAAACTAGATTTCTACAAGAAAAATTTGGAGAACAGACTAACTTAATACTAGGACTACTAAAAAGTAAATCATAAATTTTCTTTTTTTTTATTACAAAAATCAATTATTACTCCTAACCTCTTTCACAACTTTAATATATGGAATACTTAATATCAAATGATAATAACTTAAATATTGAAGTTTTATTATAATTACTTATAAAAAGACTTAATTCACCATTCAATTTTGGGGTTAAAGATGAAAACAAAGAAATGTGTTTTATTTATTGTAATGGTATGCATCACACCAATTTTATTATTATTTATAAATAACACTCCGTTTTTACCTATTCAAAAATATAAAATTATAAGTTCCTATAATTTGATTGAAAAAGCTCCTACATCTTGGATTGGTAACGGCATAGCAATTTGCACAGCAAGCAATACACAAAGATATCCCCAAATTTGCAGTAATGGTTCTGATGGAGCTATTATGGTATGGGAGGATACTCGTAATGGAAATTATGATATATATGTTCAAAAAATAAGTTCAAATGGAACAATACATTGGGATCAAGATGGAGTTCCGATTTGTACTGATAATGATGACCAGTATGATCCGCGGATCTGTAGCGATGGGGCTGGTGGTGCGATCATAACTTGGCGAGATTGGAGAGGTGTCAGTTCTGATGTATATGTTCAACGAATAGCAGCTAATGGTACAGTAATGTGGACTGGTAACGGGACTCCTATTTGTACAGAATTTAATTCTCAAACTGCACCTGAAATTTGCAGTGATGGAGAAGGTGGTGCTATTATTGTTTGGGATGATTCGAGAAGTGCCACAAATTGGGATATATATGCCCAAAGGATTAATTCAAGTGGAGAAATATATTGGGCTGTCAATGGCACTCCAATTTGTACACAAGGAGACCCACAATTTCGGAATCAAATATGTAGCGATGGTGTTGCTGGGGCTATAATTGTTTGGGAAGATGGAAGAGGTAGCAATCCCTATGATATTTATGCACAAAAGATTAATTCAAGTGGGCATAGTCAGTGGACGGCAGACGGAACCGCCATCTCTACAGCAGAAGATGATCAACTTGTCCCAAAAGTTTTAAGTGATGGAGAAGGCGGTGCTATTTTTACTTGGCATGATAGAAGGTCGAGTGTTTTTGATATCTATGCTCAAAAGATAAATTCAAGTGAAGTGTTATTATGGGATGGTAATGGAACAGCAATTTGTACTGTGGGTGGAGGTCAATCATCGCCTCGTATTTGCAGTGATGGTGCTGGGGGTGCAATTATTGGTTGGTATGACGTTCGCAATGGGGTCTTTAACGCAGATGTGTATGCCCAGAAAATAAATGGTAGTGGAAATATAGAATGGGATGTAAATGGTATTGGAATATGCACTTCAGATGAAGATCAACTAAACCGCCAAATCTCTAGTGATGGGGATGGTGGTGCGGTTCTTACGTGGCAAGATTATAGAAATAATAATGATTATAACATTTATGTTCAGTGGATAAGTTCACCTGGGGTTATTCAATGGGATGTTAATGGAGAGCCAATATGCATGGCAACTAATGACCAAGAGTACCCACAAATTTGTAAAGATGGAAATAATTCTGTAATTATTGTATGGCAAGATTTTAGAAACGGTAATTACGATATTTTTGTTCAACGAGTTTTATTAACTCCAAGCTCTCCGACTAACAATTTTTTAGAGTTATTAATTCTAATTCTTTCCATTTACTTAAATATTCAAGTATCTAATGACTTAAAT
>JABXJV010000251.1 GCA_013375355.1 Candidatus Helarchaeota archaeon | reverse complement strand
TTAAGTGCTGCGTCAATATCACTATTAATTGCACGACACATTACAAAAGTCAACATTTTTAAATTTTCTGCTGCTATTAATTTGGCGGCTTTTATTTCGTCCTCTGAGACTGCTGGAAAAGCGATTTCTGCTGTCGAAATTCCAACATCAGACATTGTTTTTGCAAGTTCTAATTTTTCTTCGGGGGTGAAAAACACACCAGTTTGTTGTTCACCATCTCTCAAAGTCTGATCGCCAATACCAACCCTAGCTGGAAAATTGGTTTCCATTTTCTCATGATATTCAATAGTATAGTTGTGAATGAGTCCTTTGTCATAAATTTCGCCATAAGATGGAGGTAGTAACTTTTTTAATTTTTTCATACTCAATTTCAAGATTCATCACTTTACAAAATTTTCAAATATATATTATTTAGGAAATCTCCTCAAAAAATATGTAATTATGATTTATAGGAATTATTTTATAAAAAAATAGTGCTTATTTTGTATCCAAAATCAGCTATATCTGAAATAAAACATATCGAATTTCAGTAAAAGTTATTAAAAAGTAAATTTAGATATTTAAAATATCCGTTTTAATTTGTTGGTGGAATGGATATGAGATCCCCATTTAAAGAATCTATTTCTCTTAAAGCAAGGCATTATCCAAAAGATCGCGTAGCGCTAGTTTATGGAGACAAATCTTTTACTTGGAAGGAATTAAATAGTAGAATCAACAAATTAGCTAATGGTTTGCGAGATTTGGGAATAAAAAAGGGTGACAAAGTTGCGATGATATTTTATAACACACCAGAATTTGTTGAAACGAATTTTGCAATACAATCATTAGGTGCAATACCTGTTCCTGTTAATTATAGGTATGTAGCCTCTGAAATGGAATATATTATAAATAATAGTGACGCAGTTTATTTGATATTTGATGAAATTGTTTTAACTGAAGTCCAAAAAGCTCGTCCTAATTTAAAAAAGGTTAAAAAATATATTTGTTTTGGAAAAATTGTTCCTCCCGATATGTTGAACTATGAAGTACTAATTCAAGATCATAAAAAACGAGAAATTAAAACCAAGATGAAAGAAGAAGACGTCTGTATAATTTGTTACACGGGAGGTACAACAGGACGACCCAAAGGAGTAATGTTGACATATGATAATTTATCAACAAATATAGAATCTGTTATCAATCTTTTAACTACTATATTACCTCCAGTTGAGGAGCTCCATCTGGAAAGTTATGCAAAAAATGAATTTCAAAGACGCTTATTAAATACCATGGATACTGTAATTTCTTCAATAATGCCTCTAACAAAAAATGATAAATTAGCTGACAAAGTCATTTGTTTTAATTCCAATTTGACTGACATTACTCTAACAGGTAGAGAAGGCAAGATTAAACTTTTTCATGGAGTTCCGAAAGAAGAAGATACCGATCTTCTAATTAAGGCTAATTTAGGTGAGCACATGAGGGATATCTCTAGCATAATCCCATTAAGCTATAGTCGCAGGGGAAGATTAAGATTATTACCTCGCTTAATTTGGCGTTTTATGTTAGGCGGGATTAAAATGAAAGGATCTCATCGATTGCGCTGGAGTTTGATAAGAACATTAATGAGGCGTGGAAAAGATGAAGAAATTTTGAGTATTCTATTGATTCCTCCATTATTTCATATGGCTGGTTACATTTTCTTAATTATGTGGATGGCTCTTGGAGGTAAACTGGTTCTACCTTTTAGTAAGAAATTCGATGCCCGTGAAGTTATTGAATTAATTGCAAATGAAGGAGTTCGGTGGACTCTTATGGTGCCCGTTCTTTGGAAAAGATTATTAGAATATCCTGATATTTCAAAATATGATTTGAGTAAATTAACTATTGCCCTTTCAGGTGGAGCACTTTTTAGGGGAAAATATAAAAAATTATTGTTAAAATATTTTCCAAATGCCTTAGTTATGGATGGGTTTGGCCAAACTGAAATGAGTCCATTAACAACAGTGAAAATGGATGGGGATGTAAATGAAGTAAAAGAAAGATCTGTAGGTAAGTTCTTAGCTGGTTTAGAGGCCCGTATCGTTAATGATAAAGGTGAAGAAACTGCAATGGGAGAAATAGGTGAACTTCTTTACAAAGGACCAACTTTAATGAAAGGATATTATGGGGACGAACAAAAAACAAAGGAAGCTATAGATAAAGATGGATGGTTTCATAGCGGAGATTTGGCATACAGAGGTGAGGACGGCGAAATTTATATAGTAGAACGAGTGAAAGAATGCATTATAAGCGGCGCTGAAAAGATTTTTCCTCTAGAAGTTGAGGATGTCATCTTAGAAAATCCAAAAGTCGAAAATACTTGTGTTATCGGTGTTATGGATGAAGAATGGGGATCAGCAGTACGAGCAGTTGTGCAATTAAAAGAAGAAGTTTCTTGTTCTGAACAAGAAATTATAGATTGGTGCCGTGGTAAAATTGCTGGCTATAAAAAACCAAAATCTGTAATATTTGTGAGTGAATTTCCTTTAACGCCTGTTGGAAAAATCAGAAGGGCAGAAATAAGAAAAGAATATGGAAATAAATAAACTTTTTATTTCTAAAATTTTTTAATATAAATTTTTTCTATTATTTTAATAAAAAAATTTTTATTGATACATAGTAATATTTCAATACGGGATTTTTATTGAAAGAAATAAATATCTCAAATTAATTTTTGGTGGGAAAAATTTGAAACGAGGAATATTAATTTTACCACTAATAACAATCTTATTCAGTTCGATGCTATATTTCCTCCCTGTTCAAACCACCGGAGTTACTGGAGCTAACCTTATCGAAGAGCCTAATGAAAATCAACCTACTATAGCTACTGGATCTAATCTTGTAGAATTAACTAGTGGATATAATGTTACTGAATCCGATGTTTATTCTTATATATGCACAGATTCTTTTGTCCCCTTTTTGGTAAATGTGAGCGATATTATTCGATATACTATAACCAAGACAAATAATTCTGATACAGGGTGGGGTTGGACTGCTGACTGTATATGGAGTAC
>JABXJV010000250.1 GCA_013375355.1 Candidatus Helarchaeota archaeon | reverse complement strand
CGAGATGTACTTTCGTTCGGTCTGTATTCGTAAATCCTGCCTCCAGAGGTATATGGGATTATTTGAATATTTTTTCCCGTTTTTGGATTTTTAATATTTTTCAAATTAGCGTATAGAGAGGCTTTATATTTCCCCCTGTGATTTAAGGCTCGTGGAATGGGGACAATGAACGTAGATTCCCGTTTATAAGAAATTTCTCTGCCGATATTGATTCCCCAGTCACCATCTCCACCTTCTTTAAATTTTAGAGATTTAAACGGGATGGATATCTCTGCACACCAGCCGCTCTCATCTCTGGATGTTTTGCAGTACCATACAGCATCCCAGTTCTCATTTACGTAGTTTCCCTCATCGGTGATTACTGCATCTATCTTGGCACCAAGAGGGTTTGTGGAAAAATGAAAGCAATTTCTCCCATCGTGATAGGTATCAAGGAATAATTCAATATTATCATCACTATGTAAATGTCCATCCCTTCTCATCACTGTAGCGAAGATTTTATCAGGTTCAGCGTAATAACATCGAATACCAAAGTATAAATTTTTTTGGTCATTAAGGATTCTAACTTCTGTTTTTTCAGTGGATGGCTCCCTGTCAAAAGGTTCCTGTTGGTAAAAATAGCCAATATATGGAACTGCTTGTTCCCATTCAGGCTCGATTAGCTTCCCATCTATTTTTAAATCAGATTGTATTCCCGTTACATATAGGTCTATTTTATTATCTGATTGTAAAGCACTTTTAAAAGATGAAGGAGGGGGTTGGAGAGTATCAAAAGAATCCTTGATTATTTTTAAAATTGATATATTTTTTATTCCTAATATGTTCAACTTTTCTTTTATTGATTGCGCTTCTTCGATTGTTTTTAGTCCGCCAACTTGAATTTTCCATTCATCATTTTCCTGCTCTATGTAAATCGGTTTATTAATAATTTCATTTAATTTTTCAGCAATTTTTATGGCATTTTTTGAGGATTTTGCAGTTATCACCATGACACGGTAATTTTCAGTCATGGATAATATCTCAGATTTTTCGGATTTATTTTTATTCGGCGAAGTAAAGCCAAATGATAACAATCCATACAGAATTATTATTAATTTAATTGAAAACGTAGAATAAAACTTTGTTGAATGCATCATTCTCCGCTTGAATGTTTCAGGGTAACCAATTCGTAATACAAATATATTAATAGAAATATTCAAAAAAATGGAAACTATATTAAAATAATAACTATTTTTTTAATCTGCTTAAAATAAATTGTATCAAGAGCTTTACCCCTACACCAGTAGCCCCTTTTTGAATGTATGGTCTTGAGTCTTCAATCCATGCGGTCCCAGCAATATCAATGTGAACCCATGGTATTTTTTCGTTAATAAAATTATTAAGAAAAGCAGCGGCGGTGATTGTTCCTCCCGGGCTTCCACCTGTATTTTTCATATCGGCATTGTCACTCTTTATCTGATTGAAATAATCTTTCCATAACGGAAGTTCCCAGACTCTTTCACCCGAATATTCGCCAGCTTTTGTTATTTCTTCTATTAATTCTTTTTTATTTCCAATTATTCCAGAAGCGTAGTAGCCTAAAGCCACCACGCATGCACCTGTGAGTGTAGCAAGGTCAATGATTAAAGATGGATTAAACTTTTCTGCGTATGCGAGGGCATCGGCAAGAATAAGCCTCCCTTCTGCATCTGTGTTTATAACTTCAATTGTTTTTCCTGAAATTGTTTTTAAGATATCTCCCGGTTTATATGCATTTCCGCTTGGAAGGTTTTCGGTTGCAGGAATAATTCCTGTTATGTTAACTGGAAGATTCATCTCAGCAACTGCTCTTATTGTTCCCAACACTGCTGCTGCCCCTGCCATATCGTATTTCATTTTGTCCATATCTTTACCAGGCTTAATCGAAATTCCTCCACTATCAAATGTTATTCCTTTTCCAACGATAATAATAGGTTTTTGATTTCTTTTACCTGCATTATATTTGACAACAATCAGTTTAGCAGGGTTTCTGCTCCCTTTAGCAACGGCATAGAAGGCTCCCATATTCATCTTTTTTATTTGTTCAAGACCAAAAGTTGTGCACTTTATTCCATATTTTTTTGAAATCTTCACTGCTTCTCCTGCTAAAACAGCAGGTGTCATCTCGTTGGAAGGGGCATTGGAAAGCTCTCTGGCAAAGTTTGTAGATTCCCCTGTTGTTACACCAAGTTTTGCCTCTTTTTTTAAAGCAGGTATCTCTCGAGTATTATCATTAAGGAGGATTATTTCTTCAAGACCATCTTTTTCTTTCTCCGATTTATACTTATTATAAGAATATTTTGCGTAAAGAAGTTCCTGCACAAATATTTTTACAAGGTCTTTTTTCGCTGAATATGGTAGAAATGGCTCATATATAGGGAGAATAGTATTTCTGAATTTTATCTTTTTTATATATAATCCGACTGTTCCTAATATCTGGAATATGTTTTGTAAAGAAAATTCCTTCTTTTTCCCGAGACCAACAAGTACGACATTTTCTGCGCCTATTTTTCCGTATGTAGGAAGTAAGTATATTTCGTGCAATTTACCCTTAAAATAGTTTTTCTTAATTATTTTGTTAATTGCATTATCTAACTTTTTGTCTATAATATCAAAAAACTTTGGTCTGTTTTTCTTTTCTTCAAATGAAGGAATAATCAAGGATTCACCTTTTATTGTATGAATATCTTCCTTAACAATCCTTACTTTCATATCTCTTCCCTCATTTTTAGAGGTAAATATCAAAAAATTATAAAGATAGAGAATACCCCTGAGTTTTTATGTTTCATTCGGCGAATTCATAACTATGTATTTTAATCATTTTGCAATTATTGTTCCATTATACTGTTTTAATTTACATTAATTTTTTAAATAATCAATTATTTATTTTTCAATTTTGCAGACTTCGCTTTGAGAATGGTTTTATTGGATTTTATTATTAATTGGAGGAAACTTATATAATAATAGATTAATAGTATAATTTAAGGTTTTTTTATGATTATTTGAATTATTGAAGAAATAGAAGTTATCCTAATAATTTTTTTAAGAATCCCCTTTTCACCATTTTAAATTCGCTTCTAATAAAGTCGGCACTTGTTTTTGAGCCCTTTTCTTCAAGGGTTTCAATATAATATTCCACCCTTTTTTTAACCTTTTCTGATGGTAGATTATATTCTTTTGAAAGAGCATATGCATCTGAATATTTCCCTTTTTCCATAGTTCTGTCAAAGATTTTAAATTCGAGTTTTTCAACATCACTCTTTGGCAGATGGAAAAAATTTCCCAGATAGGCAGCTTTTTCATATAATTTTTTCTTTGTAAGTGATTCAATCATATTAGAAATAAGGAAGCTGATTTTTGACTGGGGAAGATTAAAATGTTCCATAATCACCTTTGCAATTTCGAAGTTATTCTGATTAATTTTACTCTCGAACACTTTTAGTGCAGAAGATTGGGTTGTTTCTTCTGGAATCTGGAATTCATCCTTAAGAATAGAGGCTCGTTTGTAATTTCCTCTGTTTATATTAAATTCAAATGCTTTTAACGCCTGAGGGATAATTGTATCTTTTGGTATTTTATATTCTTTTGTAAGCTCTGCCGCTTTGTCATAGCTGCCTCCCTGCATCTTAAGTTTAAATATCTGGCAGATTAAAGGAGTAATTCTTTCATCTGATAGTTCAAAGTTTTTATTGATTGTTGCTGCGAGTTCAAAGTTTCCTTTGACAAGGCACTTTTCAAAATTTTTATGTGCAGTTTCCTGAAGTGCTCCTTTGGGAGGATTGAATTCATTTTTTATCTGTATTGCAGTATTGACTGCGTTCAATTTAAATTTTTGGTCTATGAGCCAGATTACAATTTTTTCACGCTCTTCGGGGGGAATTTCAAATTCCTTTATCCAATTCTTGGCTGTATCAAAGTTTCCGTTAATCATCATTTCACGATATGCTTCAATGATTTCAGTTTGTGTCCTTGTACCTTTAGGGAATGTATATTTTTGCTTTATTCGAATTGCTTCATCATATTTTTTATTTTTAATAAACCAGTTAAATATTTTTGAGAAACCTTCTGTAGCTTCTTGAGACGGAATTCCGTAGTCTTTAATCAGAATTTCACCTCGATTTAGCATCCCCAGAGCCATGCAATTTTTATAGGCTTCAATCACAATAGGCAAAAGATTTGAATCTTTCAAGTCAAATTTATCTCTAATTGACTTTGCCTGTTGAAGATTTCCTTGCATAATATTTTCTTTAAAAACTGCCGATGCGATATTTGGAAGATTCTTTGGGGTGAGCCTGTATTGCTCGCATATTTTGAGTGCTTCTTTATATTTTTTACTTTTCACAAGAGTTTCGAATAGTCCCTCTGATGCTTTGTCGAGATTTTCTTTCGAGAGATAAAAATCTTCAGTTATCTGAATGGCTTTTATAAAATCTTTTTCCTTAAAAGCCTGGTTGTATGCCAGTTCTGCATATTGGGTTGTCTTTTCTTTGTTACCAAGTTTTGCAAAGTAGTTTGCTCTTTGTAAATCGTCTTTTAATTTTTTGAACAGAGGGTCTTTTATCTCTGCTTCTTCCGGCTTTAAGCCCCTTTTAATTTGCATATTATCTTAATTATTTTTTTATATTTGTTTTAAAGAGTTTAGTTTTTTTCTGAGTTCTTCATTAACAATTTTTGGATTGGCTTTCCCCTTGGTTGCTTTCATTACTTGTCCAACGAAGAATCCAAATAATTTTTCTTTTCCATTAATATATGCTAAAACTTCATTATTGTTCTCCTTTAAAACATCATCAATAGTTTTAGAAATTTGTTCCACATCTGTGATTTGAATCAGCCCCTTTTCTTTAATTATCTCTTCTGCTGATTTTCCTGTAAGTGTCATATATTCAAATATTTCTTTTGCCATTTTTCCACTTAT
>JABXJV010000026.1 GCA_013375355.1 Candidatus Helarchaeota archaeon | reverse complement strand
TGCTGCATTATACATTTTTTCATGAACTTTTTCAGTTTCTAGTGCATAATGAGTTGATCGTTCACCCTGTTTATGACCCTCTTTTTTTGCAGTTTCGATCATTGGAGGATACATTTCGGTGACTTCATAATGTTCACCATCAATTGCCACTTGAAGGTTTTCAGCTGTGGATCTTACCATTCCTAATGCTTTATAATGATTTATAGCATGAATGGTTTCGGCTTCCGCAATTGCTTTAAACATTCTTGCAACATTAGGAAACCCATCTTTTTCTGATTTCCTCGAAAATACAGTATATTTTCTATTTGCCTGGCTTTCACCTGCAAATGCAGTTTTCAAATTCTCTTCAGTGCTCGGCATTAATTTCACCTTTAATTTAGCATTTGTAAATAATCGATTTTATAAATAATATTATATAATGCGAAAAAACTATAAAAAATAAATTAAATCAAATTCATGCTAAGAATTTAAAAAAGTAAAATTTGGAAAAAAAAGGTTGAAATGTTAAATTTTTATGAATAATTCTTTTTTTGCACTGCAAATTGGGCATTTGTCAGGCAGATCTTCTCCTTCAAAAGTACAACCACAAACAGGACAAAAATGGAACACTTTTTCGTCAATATCTTTTCCATCTTTGATCTTATTAATCGCTTTTTCATACATTTTTTCATGAATTTTTTCAGTCTGTAAAGCGAAGTTCATAGTTCGTTCAGCCTGTTTATTGTCTTCTTTTTTCGCTGTCTCCACCATATCTGGATACATTTTAGTTATTTCGTAGAATTCCCCACCTTTAGCTTCTTCCAAGTTCTCTAAAGTAGATTTAACTCCTCCCATCGTTCTTAAATGATTATGGGCATGAACAGTCTCAGCTTCTGCAATAACTTTGAACATTTTTGCAAGATTTGGAAATCCATCTTTTTCTGCCTTCTTTGAAAATGCAAGATACTTTCTATTCGCTTGGCTCTCACCAGCAAAAGCAGTTTTTAAATTCTCAAGAGTATTTGGCATAGACTCATCCTCTTCGTAATTATTATATACAATTTTAAAAAATAAAAGAAATTATGTTTTTATACCTTACTTTGTTATTTTGATTTAATCTAA
The DNA here is from genome assembly GCA_013375355.1 of Candidatus Helarchaeota archaeon. Next base: position 16,302 of record JABXJV010000026.1, on the reverse strand, counting down.
GTGATATATAAAAGTGGACTATTTTAATCAAAGAAAAGTTAAAAGATGGCAAGTATGGCGAGTATTATCCATATTGCTGGAGCTATGTTCTTAATTTTAATGTTTTTGGTAATGTTATTCTATGCATTATCTACCGGATATACATATTTGAGATTTATATCAAGTCAAGGTTTTATTATTGCACTTGCTAAAATTTTAAGATTACCTGTAAGGCTCTTTAAGCGTATAACTTCTCCTAACTCATTTCGCCAATGGGAAATTGAGAAAAATCCACCGGAATGGTTAACAAACGAAGTTCTAGAGTTAAAAAATAAAGTAACTTGGGTGGATAGGGCAAAATTTTGGTTTTTATTATTAAGGTCTGGAACTTATTATACAACTAAAAAGATAGGGAGGACATTTATTCCAAGACTAATTGCTTATGGGTTTAAAGCAGTATTGCACATGTTTAAAAGATTCATTAAGCAGCGCTCCTTATTCCTAAAAACATTTCGTAACAATCCGATACGGGCTTATTTACTTTGGGCTGGCAGTATATCGGGATATGTTATAAATTGGATTAGCCGTTCAAAATATCGAAATCAGTTTATTAAGGTGACTAAAGAAGCCGGTTTTCCAATAGGTTATTATTACGGGAAGAAATTTGGACAAATCAAATTCTTTAAAGAAAGTAAATTAGATGATATTACAAAGGCAACTCAGATGATAATGTATATTTATGTTTTATATGGATTAGCGGGATGGGAACGTATTATCTATCCCTTTAATGAACCAGAGGTTATTATAAACCCAAAAGAATCTGTTATAAGCTTTTGTGGTAATCCATATAGATGTCCCCATCGGGGAATGAGAGATCCAAAAATATGTCAGGCATTTGTAAGTTGGGAAGATGGTTTAGTTCATGCTATAAATAAGAATTTGAAATCATATGTATCACAGAGGTTAGCAGCTGGAGATAGAAGTTGTGATGTAACTATTGAATATTCAAATTAGAAAGTATATACTATAGAAGTTATATTTTTTTAATTGTTCAATAATTTCCTCAGTTTTAATATAATCTTTAAGGAAAAATTTCTTAATTTTTATTCTTTTACGACTTTAAAACCTAAATCTTCAGTTTTTTTCTCTTCTGCGGCTTTTTCACTAACAACTTCTCTTGTTTCATCTAGTCCCTTTTTATCCAATTCACGAATAGTATAATTTGAATCAACTGCAAGTACAAGATCACATACTGTATTATCTGGACCCGGATGTTTATAATGCATAACATAGGGCCATGATTCAACATTTTCTGGGAGTTCTATTTCAACTTGAAGCAAAGAAGAGCATTTCGGGCATTTGAAAAATTTCTTTTTACCCATTTGTTAACACATTTTTTGGAAGGTTCAGTCGTATTTTGAGAAAATATTTTATTGTAATTAATAATAACATTTTCCATTAATTAATTTTTGAATATATAATATAAATTTCACTTCTTAAAACGAAGTTTAAGCAAATCATGTATTAAAAATATTATAGTATTGATGAAAATGCCATTACCATTAGAGGATATAAAAATTTTAGATCTATCAAGATTATTGCCTGGGCCATTTGCCACATTGCTCCTTGGAGATTTAGGTGCTGATGTGCTCAAAATTGAAGATAATATACAAGGAGATTATGCAAGATGGCGAGAACCGTACGTTAAAACAAAAGACGGGAAAAAACTCAATTATACTTTTTATTGTTTGAATAGAAATAAGAAATCTATAACCTTAAATCTTAAAACAGAAAAAGGGCGTAAAATTTTTTATAAATTAGCTAAAAATGCGGATATAATTCTTGAGTCATTTAGACCTGGAGTTGTTAAAAAATTAGGAGTAGATTATGAGACAATTAAAAAAATCAACCCTAAAATTATTTATTGTTCCCTCACTGGTTATGGACAAAATGGGAACTATGCTAATATGGTAGGACATGATCTAAATTATATCAGTGTTGCAGGACTGGGTATATTAACCGGTGAATATGGAGGAAATCCCCACCCACCAGGAATCCAAATTGCAGACTTGGGAACAGGGGGTATGAATTGTGTAATTGCAATTCTAAGTGCTCTAATTGCTCGAGACAAATTCGATTTGGGACAATACATAGATGTTGCTATGCAAGATGGCATTGTTTATTGGTTAGTAAGAAAGTTCGCTGAATTTATTGTAAATAATAAAGAACCACAAACTGGAGGAGAGAGATTAACGGGATATCTGCCAAGTTATAATATATATCAAACAAAAGATGGAAAATATATTGCTTTAGGTGCATTAGAAGAAAAATTCTGGAAAAATTTATGTCAAGTTCTAAATTGCCCAGAATATAGTGAAGAACCTTCACCCTTAGGCTCTAAAAGAGACGAAATTCATAACTTTCTAAAAGAAAAATTCAAAGAAAAGACAAGAGACGAATGGTTTGAACAGATGAAAGATATTGATATTTGTATTTCTAAAGTAAATGAATTTAAAGAAGTATTAGATGATGAACATATAAAAAGTCGAAATATGTTTATTGAATTTAATTCACCTAAGTTAGGTCCAAGTAAAATGGTTGGATTTCCCTTTAAATTATCCAAAACTCCATGTAAAGTAAGGTTTGATGCTCCTGAATATGGGGAACATAATTATGAAGTTCTTAAATCATTGGGATATTCAGATAAAGAAATTGAAAGATTCAAAAATGAAAAAGTTATCTAAAAATGACATTTGTAAAAATGTTTGAACTTCCAAGATGTTATAAGAGGTCATGAAAATGCAAAAAAATAATAATATGAATGGAAAAATTTGCATGATTACTGGTAGTAATTCTGGTATTGGAAAAGCAACAGCTATAGGTTTAGCTGAAATGGGAGCAACGATTATAATGGTCTGCCGAAATACAGATAGGGGTGAAAAAGCAAAAAAAGAGATTATTGATAAAACTAGTAATACTTCCATCGATTTATTATTAGCTGATCTATCTTCACAACAAGCTATTCGAAATCTTGTGGATAATTATCAAAGCAAATATGAAAAACTGCATGTTTTAATTAATAATGCAGCTATCATGCCATATAAAAAGACTTTTACAGAAGATAATAATGAAATGCAATTTGCAGTTAATGTGCTTGCTCCTTTCCTACTTACTAATTTATTGATTGATATTCTTAAAAAAAGTGCTCCTTCTAGGATATTGAATGTAACTTCAGGTCTGCATACAAGGGCACATATAGATTTTAATAATCTCCAAAGTGAAAAAAAATATAGTGCATTTGGCACGTATGGCAGAGTTAAACTTGCTCTAGTAATTTTTAATAATGAACTTGCTAGAAGACTAGAAAATAGCGGAATAACAGTAAATTCTCTTCACCCTGGTACAATAAGATCAAGTCTAGGCCGCGACCTTCCTTGGTATTATAGATGGGCAATTGTTTTTTTTAGAAATCCGAAAAAGGGGGCTGAAACACCCGTTTATTTGGCATCTTCTCCTGAAGTAGAAGGTATAAGTGGAAAATATTTTAAAAATAAAAAAGAGGCCAAACCATCAAAAGAAGCAAATAATAAAGAATATGGTCAAAAATTATGGGATATTTGTTCTGAATTAACTAATTTAAATTCTTAAAACTCTTTTTTCCTCGTATAGTTGTTATTCAAATATTTCTGTTATAATCGGAAATAATAAAAATATCCTAATTATTTTATGGTTAAGAATATAATAGCCCAATTTCTGGAGTTGAAAATTTGTACATTATAGTTAATCCTAAGGCTGGTAATGGTAAAACAAAGAAAAGATGGAGAAAAGAGATTAAAGCTCTTTTGGATGCGAAAAAAATAGAATATACTCATGTTTTTACAGAAGGTCCCAATCATGCTACGGAATTAACAAGAGAAGCCATTAAACAAGGTGAAAATTTTATTGTCGCAGTTGGTGGCGATGGAACTTATAATGAAGTCGCAAATGGATTTTTTGATCCTGAAAATTTTTCTCCTATAAACCCCGAGTGCAAGTTTGGAGTAATATCAAGCGGAACTGGCTCGGATTTTATTAAAACAGCTGAAATTCCTAAAGAAATTGAGGGATCAATAGAAATTTTAAAAGAGGGAATCATTCAGAAGCAAGATGTTGGTATTGCAAAATTTACGGATTTAGAGGGAAATCCAGGTATTCGTTTATTCGTTAATGTTGCGGATACTGGATTAGGTGGTGATGTTGTAAATCGTGTTAATCGGACTACAAAACGTCTTGGGGGAAAATTTTCTTTCCTTATCGGGTCTATCCGTGGAATTATGCATCATCATAAAAGTCAGACTCGTCTTATAATGGATATGGAAGAAGAAAATGCTTATGAATATAATGCTAATATGACTTGTATCTGTATCGGCAAATATTTTGGGGGAGGAATGATGATATCTCCAAACTCAGATTCAACAAATGGGAAATTTAATATTATTACCATTCAAGATGGATCTAGATGGATGCTATTAAGAAATATTGGCAAAATTTATGATGGTTCACATCTAAAAATGCCTCAAGTTAAAGAACATGATCTTTGTACAAGCGTCAAGACTGTTAGTGAAGACCCTGTATTTTTAGACTTAGACGGAGAACAGGTAGGAAAAGGGACTGATTTTGAATTTGAAATCATTCCAAATAGTTTAAATGTTAAGGTGGGTATAAAAGAGGAATCAGAGGAAAAATAAATAATTTTCCTTATTTAACTATTATTTAGATTTTCCTTTTATTAATTCAATTGCTTTCTTTGATAATTTTTGAAGTGTTTTTGAGTCATCTTCTAAAAATTTTTCTAAATGTGGAAGTGCTCTTTTATCCCCTATTTCTCCTAATGAAATTATTGCTTCTTCTCGATATTTTTCATCTGAACTATCAAGTAATTTAATCCAAAATTTTACCTCATCTTTGTAATCCTCTTCAGAAAATTGAATATCCATAGGTTCAGGCATTTCTTCCTCAGTATCTTCAAATGCTTCAGGATATCTTAAGGGTAAAAGATCTGATTCTAACCACAATCCCAATCCAATAAACAACATTCCCAATAAAAAATACGCCGAACTCATTAGAACATTAATAATAGGAAATCGAAACCAGATTCCTTGAAAAATTAGAAAACCTAAACCTGAAAATACCATAGGAAGTGCAATTTTTAAAGAAAAATAAAAAATAAGCGCTAAAATTGTGGTTATAACTGGAAAAATTAGACACAAAAGTATTAAGAATTCAGTCCACTCGCTTAATATAAAAATATTTGGTATAGAGTTAGCAAGAAGCAAGTAAAATATTATAATTAAACTTATGGTGAGTAATCCGTAAATTGTGGTTATTGCAGATTCCTTTTTCATTTTTAGATCTCAATTTATTCTTAATGTAACTCAAATAATACTCTTTTTTGAAATATATTTGTCATCTGATTGTTATCAAAGACTGATATGAAATAATTTTAATAAATTAATTAATCAAATTGTTAGTAGCTGAGAGAAATTGGAAAATAATAGCTTTAATAAGAAGTTTCTTATCCCTCAAATTATTACTGCTTTAAGAATTGTGATAATTGCTCCATTATTAATTTTCTTATTTAATAATCTAATCATAGAGAGCTTTATTCTCTTTACTATCTCTTGGATTACAGATATCCTGGATGGTATCAGTGCAAGAAAATTAGATGTTACATCTACCTTTGGAGCATATTTCGATGCTTCCACTGACTTTATTTTTATATTTATATTATTCTTTGCATTTGTGTTAAAGGAAATATATCCATTTTGGATACTTATCATAATAGGTTTCATGTTTCTACAATTTATTTTAACATCGAGACAAAAAAAGCCGGTTTATGATCCTATAGGAAAATATTCTGGATTATTTCTTTATGTAATAATAGGTATAACGCTCATCTTCGCTGATCTTCTTATTTACGACATATTGCTTATTGCTATGTTGGTCTTTTTTGTATTATCATTAATATCTCGCTATATTGCTCTCCGTAAACAATAATTAAAGATAATAATTTTTAGCTTGTATATTGAATTACAAAATCACCGATATGTTCAACTGCTTCTTGCGCTTCAGGAAGATAGTAACCAAAACTTTGAAAAACATGGACCATATCTTCCCACTTCTCAAGAATAACCTCAACACCTGCTTTCTTTGCACGTTCAGCGAGACGCACAGAGTCATCAAGTAAAATTTCCCATGTTCCAACTTGTATCAGCATCGGAGGTAGACCCTTGAGATCTGCATATAAAGGAGCAGCAAGTGGATTATGGGGATCTTCATCACCGAGGTAAAGTTTAGCATTTTGGATAATTCCATCCATGTCAAATAGAGGATCAATATCGGCTTTTGTCTTTACAGATTCACCAAGCCCCTCCAAATCTATCCATGGAGACAAACATACGGCTGCTGCAGGTAAAGGTTCTCCTTGATCCCTTAACGCAACAAGGGTTGCCACTGTTAAACCACCTCCCGCAGAATCTCCAGCGATTACAATCCGGTCAGGATTATATCCCTCTTTAAGTAACCAACGATATGCTAACGTGGAATCTTCCACTGCAGCGGGAAATTTATGCTCAGGTGCTAAACGATACTCGATAATAAGTCCTCGTGCTTCTGAAGCCCTTGCAATACGACTTGCCATTTCCCTATGTGTTTTAATCGAACCTATTGCATATCCTCCTCCATGAAGGTACAAAATAATTCGATCCTCAACAGATACAGGAGTGAATATCCATTCGGCAGGAATATTTCCCACTTTTAAGGGTTCGAAGCGAATATCACTTGGCAATCTTACCAGCGAAGCCATCTTCTCTAAGTTTTTACGTCTTTCCTCAACCGTTGCAGTTCTATCAACTTTAGTTGATTTAAGCAATTCAATAATTCTATTATATTGTTCACTGGGCATTCAAACTAACCAAAAATTATCCATATTTTTCAATAAATTCCTTTAATGGATGTGTATATTTTTCTCCATACATTAAAATATTATTGTGTCCAGCCCCTCGAATGATATAAAGCTTTGCATCGATATCATCTGAAAGAGTTTCATGTATTAGTTCTGCTTCTGAGCTTGGAATAATCCAATCATTACTTCCGTGAATTATTAAAACCGGTTTCCTAATCTTCGCTATCCTCGTATCATTTGACCATTCTTTTAAAGCTTCTGGGTTTATATTCGGTCCATTAACACGAAAAAGACGTGTCATTAAGTTATAAATACTGGCAAATCCACTCTCAAAAAATATTCCTCGAACATCAGGTGGATTTTGCGAACCTATTTCTGATGCACAAATACTGCCTAGCGACCTGCCCATTATAAATAGAGAGTTTTTTAAACCTTCATCTTTAATCCAATCTTTAAAATGATTATAAATAGGAATAGCGTCTTTAATTAAACTCGTATAAAAGGGCTGCCCTGAACTGAAACCATAACCTCGAAAATCTGCCACTGCCAAATTTACATCACATTCATGGAATAATTCGTATATGTTTAAATAATCGAGAGCTATTTCCCCATTTCCATGAAACATTAACATAGTTGGAAGATTGGCATCTTTTAAATAACAAAAACCTCCAATTAAAATTTCATCCGTAATTTGAAATTTTAATACACGTACGTTAGGACCTAAATTTTTTGGAATCGATATTTTTCTCGGATAAAAAACAAAGCTCGAAACTAACGGATCATCTAAAAACGAAATAACAAAACCTCCAATCAAGGATTTTTGGTTGAATTATAAAAAAATTCTAGTTTCAATATTTAATAAAAACATAATTATTTTTTTTATTCTTCTTGTTTGTCAAAATTAATTAAATTGATAAATTAAAAAAAGAAGATAATTATAAAATGATAGACGATTTTAGCTCGTTAGTGATTTTTAATATAATAACAGTTATATTATTAATTTTTTCATTAATTTCCATTAAGAAAAAGGTAAATTATTTTGCAATATTAATTACTACGATAATGTGGGGTTTAATTCCATGGCCATTTTTATATCTAAACGAAACTGTAAAGTCCATTTTAATGGTATCATTCATAAGAATATTACTTTCAATTATAGGAGCATTTATATTCATATTCATCTCAGTTGTTCTTACTTCATTTTATAACAAAAAAGGAAAATGGAGCTGGTTTCAATATTCATTCCAAGATTTTAAGAAGCAAATTACTAGTTACCTTCCCTCAAGTCGAACTTCTATAACTAAAAGAAAATCTCGAATTCCTTATTTGTTTTATTATTTTTTATTAGGAATTTTTTATGTTGTAAGTATTTATTTCTATTTTCAAGCCTACCAAATTCTTGGTATAATCTTTTCATCCATATTAAATACAGTTGCTTCGATGATTTTTGTGGCTTTGTGGAATTTAAGTAGAAGACTGGAATATATGGATTCGATTAAGTTCTCATATTTATCCTTATTCATAATTGCTGGTGTCCTAACGATAATGAGTACTCCTCTAACAATAAATAATGAAGCTAGTATCTTTGGTTTTATTGCTTTAGGTATGACTCTAATTTTTTGGGTTTTATTTATTATAACTTCTGGATTGGATGATTTTACAGCTTATGAGAAAGAAAGAATCGTTTCTTTTCGAGATAAAAATACAAATTTTCAACTCACAAAATCGCTTGTAAAAATTTTCTTTTTTTTCATATCAAGCTTATTAGGTCTTATCCTATTTGCTCTGGTTATAGAAATTCTACCTCTAGAAAATTCTACTATTGGCATTGAAATTAAAAATTTTCTTATTGAATTTCAAAATTTTCCGGTCATAATTTTTAATATTTGGACTTGGGTTTTAGGAATCGAGAGTACAATTATTCCATATATTGTTTATTTTTCAAGTCAAAGTGTGAGTTTGCGGAATCGCCGTTCTTTAAAATGGGATCAATGGGTAGCAATTCTAGCAGTTTTTGAACCGTTTACTACAATATTTGTTGGTTTTTTTATTGGTAATGAAGGAGTTAGATTTGACTTAACATTATTGACAATGGCGGTAATAATATTATCAATAACTATGTTATTACGGTATTACCATGAAAAAAACAGCCTGAGATCAATTATTCTCTTAAAAATTAAGCCTAAGAAATGGAAATTCTTAATAGATAGATTGAAATATAATCCAAATATAAGAGAATTAAAGAGTATAACCGGAAAATATGATTTGCTATTGAAAACATTTTTTCAAAGCAATTACTTATTAAGAAATTTTATTGCGGAATTAAAAAAATTCGATTCGATTTTAGAAATGGAAAATTTTATTGAATTTGATGTATAGACGTGATGAATTTGATAAAAGCATATATGGTCATTAAGCTCAGTATGAGTAATACCAAAAATGTAATTAAAGAATTAAAACAAATAAACGAAATTAAACAAATTTCACACCTTGCAGGTATTTATGATTTAATGCTTGAGATTGAGGCAGAAAATATAGAGGTAATTAATGATTTATTAGTTGAAAAAATTGATTTGATTGATGGAGTTGTTGATACAAACACATTTATCGTTCTTAAAGATTATAAGTGAGATAGAAACTCTTTACTATATTATCAAAATTAATTATATTTATTAAAATTAAACGTCTATTTTCTGATGTTGTATTTATTCTAGATTGAATTGAATAAAAAATGTGCTGATTTTTGAAAGGAAAGAAGAAAAAACCGAAAAGTTCAGGAGGAAAAGTTGAAGAAAAATATTCTCTAAGTGCTAATGGATTGATTAGGATATTAAATGATTTAAAAAGTTCGGATCCAACAATAAAACGAGAGATAGCAAGAATTCTAATAGATTTAGCAAAAAATGGAGAAAATATTTCTCCTACATTTCCATCTCTTAATAAAGTACTTTCTGATAAAGATGAGGAAGTAAGATTACTTGTTGCAGAAGCATTCAAATTCTATTATTCGAATTACATATCCTATTATTGTAGGTTATATTCATATGACGATTTTTCAAAAAATATAAATGATTTGAAGAGCCCTAAAAAGGAAGAACAAGTAAGGGCTCTGAATCGTCTTAATTCATATACCCAATGGGCTGACAAAGGTATTGGATGGCGTTATCTTCATCAAAAAACCATTGATAAATTAATTTCAGATTTAAAAAGTTCAGATCCAGCAATTAGAAAGAAATCAGCTCGGACTTTACGTGATGCTGTAAAGAATTCGATGAATATTTTTGATGCTGTTCCTGCACTTAAAACTACTCTTTATGATAAAGATTCAGAAGTCAGATGGTTGGCAGCTGAGGCTCTTGCACATTATTATGGAATGTATACAAATACAACTTATGGTTATTATTCAGGTAATATTGATAGATTAAAAAGTCCTAATGTCAAAGATAAAATATCTGCAGCTAATTTTTTAGCATCACTTACTACTCCTGACTTAGTTAGTGATAGAGACGAACGTGATATATCATTTACTATTCCATTACTTACTTTATTGTTGTTCGATAAAAATATAAAAGCGAAAAAAGCGGCGTTAACAGCTATAAGGAATGCCCAAAGTGAAGGACAAATGATTACTGATGCAATTCCTGCAGTCTTTGAAATGATTTCTGATAAAAATAAGAAAATACAAGATATTGCCATATTTATTTTTAGAGACTTAGTAAGTTCTGAGTTTGATATTTCCAATTATATAAATGATCTTACAAAGCTTCTCTCTATAAATTGGGGTGTGGCTGATGTCCTGACTCTTTATTATGCAAATCAACAGAATTGGAAAGAAATTGAAAAGTTATTAAATCATTCTGATAAAGATGTGCGGCAAGAGACTGTGGGAACATTAAATCATGTAAAATGGTCTCTAGATATATCACCAATATTTCCTGCTCTTAAAAAATTACTCTCTGATCCAGATAAAGAAGTAAAATTTGTGGCTGCACGAACATTAGTGGATCGTACTAAAGATACAAAGTCTCTTTCTGCAACTGTTCCTATATTTACTACTGCACTTTCTGATTCCGAAAAGAAAATGAGGTTGAATGCAGCATTTAATTTAAAAAAAGTTGCAGAAAAAGGTGTTGATATTTCAGAAGCTGTTGATGAGCTGAAAACAACTTCAAAAGAAAAGAATGATCAAATACGAAACCTATCATTAGATGCCTTAAAAATATTTAAGAAAAAGAGAAAAAAAGCAAAAGTTAAGAAAAAGAAATCAAAAAAAAGAGTAAGAAAAAGATCTTATGATTGGAAATAATGTTAGATGATTATTGAATAACTTTAATTTCCTATTTTTTTTTCCACATATTTTTCATGGATATCTTCTAATACTAGTTTTTTGGTCTCAGGCATTAATTTCGTCAATACAATTAATAAAATTGGAAAAAAAGAAAATAAAAGGAAAATCGCACCCCAAGAAAGTCCGAAACCAAGTAAGAGTGAAATAAGGAAATTTCCAAGGACCCATGGAGCGTTCCCAATTATTGTTATCCAACCTAAAGCGGTAGCCCTTTCTTTTGTAGAATAAAATTCTACTGCATATATATTTACTGTAATGAAAAATATGGAAAAACTGGCGTTAACCCCGAGCAAACTCAAAAGAATAACCCAATCAATTTGAATAATTACAAATGTAATGTTAAAAATGAAATATATGAATGCAGAAATGTAGATTGTTTTACGTCTGCCAATTTTATCTGCCAGATATCCTGAAAGATAATATCCTATAATAGAACCAAGATAAATAAAAATCATCCAAAAACCTACGGTAGCATCATTAAATCCTAAATAACCTCTTTCATCTAGAAGAAAAGGTTTAAAATAACGTTTAATAGTTATATAAATAAAAGAAACTGAAAAAACTAATGAGCAACTTAAACTAAATATTCTTATATATTTTGGTTGAAAAACAGCGAAAATTTCTGAGCGAGATTTTTCTTTGATTAATTTTATCTCCTTTTCTTTTTGAAATCTTTTTGGTTCTTTCATCCATAACCATAATATTGAAAATATAATTGTTCCGGGTATATCAACACTAAGATATATATCTCTCCACATATCTGGCGAATAGCTTAAAAATGTACTTAAAAATGCAGCCAAAATAGAGCCACTCATCCCGATACCTTGAACAATTCCAATTATTGTCCCTCGGTATCTCGCGGGAATCTCCTCCGAAATTATCACATTTATGAGATTTACACCAAATGTTGATCCTACAAATCCAAGGATAGTATAAATAATAATATTAGGGGATAATATAAAAAAAATTCCATTAATATGAATCAACATATAAAAAACAAACATAATTTTTTTTCTTCCAAATCGATCCGCTTGATTTTGAAATATAATAGAAAAAACCATCCCAATGCCCATAATTGAAGTGATCAATGGAATTATAGTCACACTAATACCAAACGATTTCGCAACGTTATTCATCGTCAAACCCCCATAAACGACGCTAAATATAGTAAAAAAGTTGACAATGGATAAAAATATTATCAAATAAGTATGGTAGCCAATCCATTCTTTAGCTTCTACCTCATTGCCCATTATTTAACGAATCCTTTAATTTATAGGTTATAATACATGGATTGACTCGGGAAAATTATTTAAATTTTATTGAAAAGCTTTGATTTCTTATTTTTTTTCTACGAATTTTTCAACGATTATCTCCAACTCGAGAGCTTTAGTCTCTGGCATAAAATAGGTAAGAATTATCATTAGAATCGGCAAAAAGCAGAGAATTAGGAATGTTTCACCCCATGAAAATTTCAAGGAATATACAAAAATAGAAATTACCAGGTTTGCAAAAACCCATGCCGAATTTCCAAGAACTTGAACCCACCCAGAACCTGTAGAACGCTCTTTTGTTGAATAAAATTCAAAGGAATAAATGGTAGCCACAATCATGAATATTGAAAAACTTAAATTGAGCCCAAAAAAACTTAAGAAAATAACCCACCTAGTTCTTGATATTACAAATGTAATACTAAAGATAAAGTATGACGTTGCGGTAATATATATAGAACGCCGCCTACCAAGACGATCCGCCAAATAACCTGATAAATAGTATCCCAAAATAGAACCTATATATATAAAAATCATCCATAACCCTACTGTGCCATTATCAAATCCTCTTTCATCTACAAGAAAAGGTTTAAAATACCGTTTAATTGTCAAATATATGAACTGTGTTAAAAATAACAATAGAGAACTCATAAAAAAAGTTTTCAAATATTTACGCTGAAAAACTGCAAAAATACTGGGATTTTCCTCTCCCCTTTCGTCTCTTAACTTTTTATCCTGGATATATCGTTCTGGCTCTCTTAGCCATAACCACAGAATAGTAAAAATAATAATTGCTGGAATATTCATAATTAGATAGATATATCTCCATGTATCTAAGCCCCCAGCAAAGATTGATATAAAAGCTGAGAAAGGTGCGGCGGTCATACCAATTCCTTGCATGATACCAACTGCAGTCCCCCGATAATCTGCAGGAATTTCTTCAGAAATTATCACATTTGCAGTATTTGTGCCTAATATACTACCTGTAAATCCAATTATGGTGTAGATAATAATATTTGGGGCTAAAACATGAATAATAAGGTTAGTGTATGCTAAAAGAGATAATATAAATAATACCCTTTTACGACCAAAATGGTCTGGTAAGGTACGAGTAATAATGGAAAAGAAAAGCCCAATACCTGCAATTGATGAAATAATGGGAATTATTGTAACACTGACTCCAAATGATTGTGCGACCTCATTTAGAACAAACCCTCCAAAAACTATATTGAATAGACCAAAAAAATTCATGATAGAAAAGAAGCTTACTAGATAAGTGTGGTATCTTGTCCATTCTTTAGCTTCAATTTCTACTCCTTTATCCTCACTCATATTCTAGTCCCTTCTTTTTGTTATTATATAAGCAATGATGATATTCGAGACTCCCCAAATAATTAAGTAACTTATTCCAAGGAAAGACAATTCGAAGTCTGGATAATTTATTCCAAGTAATCGAACTGTTAAGAACCAAATTACTAATATTGGTGAGGCAATGGCAGTAAATTTTAGGTTGATTGTATCTGGTAATTTCCACACGATATAAATAACAACAATTATTGGAAGCATATGCAATATATCAAAAAAGAATAGTTCAATAAATTCCAGAAATATAATTATTACTAATGGAATGAACGAACACAATAAATAGGAGTTAATAATTTCATTTTCGGGATAGAAAAAGAAAGAAACTGAAAATGAGAAAAACCAAAAACTTAAAGTAGTTATTAAAATTGTAACCCTCCTTTCAAATATATTGGGGAATCTTCTAGTTAGAGGATCAATAATCAGAGGAACGATAAATATTTGGAGTAATACAGAAATTATAGCTGCGATTAAAATTTGAATTAAAAATCTTTTCTTATCAAGTGAAAAATCCGAAGAATTATTCATAAATTGGTATTCAGAAATTTAATTATAAATATTTTTAAAAATAACAAAGCGTTTGTTGGTTTAGAAATTGACTATTATTTTTTAAAACTTGGAGTTGTTCGGAATTAAAAAATCTAAAGGCGGATTAAAACAAATAGTTATATCTTTGGATAAATTTGACGGAAAAATGTTTGAATTTGATGATAAAAAGCTGTTCAAGGAATTATTTGACTGCATAACCAGGATATTTAACGGGTTAGGTATTGCCAGAAAATATAAGAAATTAAATAAAGCAATAACCGCGGAAAAAGTCCCTATAAACCAAAAATTTTGGGATGATTTAATTGATTACGCTAAGTCCATTGGGATTGATCTAATAGGATTTACAGAAGTTGATGAATATTATATTTTTGAAGAAGAAATGTCAAACTATCGAGTTAAAGATAAAGTTTTAGATAACGCTATTGTTTTAGGTAAAGAAATGAAGAAAGATAGAATTGAACAAGCACCTGAACCACCAGCAGGTGTTGAAGCAATGAGGATATATGCTGAGCTTGGAGAAGCAACTAATAAACTTGCAAAATATATTAGAGATCGGGGATATCAAGCACAAGCGTTTCACCCTTTCGGGGGACCGGTTTTATATCCTCCAATGGCACAAAAGGCAGGTTTAGGAGAATTGGGTAATAATGGGTTAATAATTACTCGTGAATTTGGCCCTTCCCAACGCCTCTCAATGATCGCCACAGATGCTTCACCACTGCCAAAAACTAAACAAGCTAATTTAGGAATTAAGGAAATTTGTAAAAATTGTAAAGCATGTATTAAAGCATGTCCAGGACAAGCAATATATCCTTTTGATAATAAAATTAAATCTGATAATGGTAAATATATCACGAGTATTGATAATGAGAAGTGTTTTCCTTCGTTTTTTAAATATCAAGGATGCTCAATCTGTATAAAAGTTTGTCCTTTTTTTAAACATGGCTATGAAAAAGTTATGAAGAATAAACTACCTATTATAACTACAACTACAAAAGGGTAAAATAAATGGTCTAAAACTTTATAATGAGCTACATTTCATAAAAAATTTATTAACTCAGTCATTTTCTCTAAACTTTATTTTCTCTCCGCAATTTACACAAAAATTACTAGGTCCAGCAATTAACTTCTTACAATTTGGGCATAATCTGAATTGAAATTTATATTCTGAAGGTTCTAAGATTTCGGTTTTAAGTATTATTAAAGCTAAAAGACCTAGAATAATAAGAATGATATAAATAAATTCATATGACCAAAGAAATAGAATACCCAAAGTCTTTGGGTCAAATAAATCTAAAATTAAAAACATTTGTGCGAGAAATAAACCTAATTCTGAACTATATATAAAAAGTAGTAGATATTCGACTTTAAATTGTAGTGTCTGAATCCAAAATAAACCATAAGTTGTGCTTATTATCATTAATGGCCAAGATGCTACCCCGAATATAAATCCAATATTAATTAACGTATTACTTTCAATAAGTGTTGTATCTTCAAAAGTCGCCCCACACCATAATATAAAATTTGCTGCAATATTAATTATTAATCCCAAAATTATTAAAATTTGGAATGGGGATCTACCATTTTTTCTAATAATGTTTCTTAAACCCCATGGTAAAAGCGATAAACAAATAATCGATAAGCAAATAGCAATTGTCATTATAATAGAAGCGATTCGGCTCTTACGAGATATTTTTCCCAATTGTTCTATATATGTATAAAGACCATATGACATTACGTTCCCCAGCAATACCATTTCTAGTTTAAAATGTCTTAAAAATTGTATTTATATTTTATCATAGAGGAAGTTCTTTATAAAATCGATACTGATTAAATCATTTTTCTTTTTTTTT
>JABXJV010000249.1 GCA_013375355.1 Candidatus Helarchaeota archaeon | reverse complement strand
CAACACATCTGAATTGCGCACCTCTTTCACTTTCTTTTGCACCTTTCATCCTCGAAATTATCTTTTCATTTTTAACACTTTGAGGAGTTGAAATACCATAATATCTTGATGATTTTACTCCGGGAGCACCATCAAGATAATCAATCTCTAAACCTGAATCATCAGCAACACAAGGCTTGCCGGTCAATTCGAATATATGTCCCGATTTTTTTACTGCATTATCCTCGAATGAATTACCACCTTCATTAATTCCGGGTAAATCAGAAATGTCTAACAGCGAAGATATTTCAAATTCTTTATCAGAAAGGATTTTCTTAAATTCTTTAATTTTTCCCTTATTTTTTGTAGCAATAATTATTTTTTTTTTCATCATAAACGAATTTTTATAATTCGATACTGCCTCAAAACCTTTTGAGTCTTTCTGGCTTTTTTGACAATTAAATGAAAATTGATAAAGCATAAAGAAAAAAATGTCAGGTATTTGAAATCGTTAAAAAACCTGACCTGACATTCTATATTTTTATATTGTAATGACAGAACACAGTGTGCAGGCACTGTTCTATCCTTACAATAGTTCATTATATTAATTATTTTAAAAAATAATTATTTTAAGAGAATCAATAAAAAAAAAGGCATATCCATTGGGGGATATGCCTTTTGCTCCTAATTTAAAAATGTTAAAGATTTCTATTATGTTTCAAATACCCAACATAATTTTCTAAACTTCTGACAACAACTTTATTTTCATCATTTTCTTTATCTGGATCTGGATTAAAAAGAAAATTTCCCCTTTTTATCACTGGTGATTGATAGGGAAATAAAAAACGAATATTCTTATCCCTTTTAAAAGAAAAAGTTCTCATTTTGATTTGAACTTTTTCTTTAGTACCCTCAACAGTTTCTGTAGATGTTTCGTCAGTCGTAATTGTAGAGTTTAAAAGATTATCAATCTCATCTTGACTCAATAAATCAGCCATATCAATCCTTTATAATAACCGATTTTAAAATGAATTAATTATATTATTTAATGTATTCCTTTAAATTATTTTCTTTATTTACAATGATTTATCTCTATTAATAATATAATACATAAATATTGTTTTGTCAAGAAATACTTATTTTTATTTAAATTTTTTTTAAATACATAAATAATATTATTTATTTAAAATGACTTACTTAAATTTTCATCTATTTTTTTGATGATTTCATCAAAAGTTTCCTGAACACATTTACTCATAGAAACAACAACACTCAGTATATCTTTAGATTCGGCTTTTATCATTTTGTCGGTTCTTAAGACAAACAGAGTGGAATCTTTATGAATATCTATAAATTCACTTTCAATCGAAAACTTTGCATACCATCCATCCATTTCATCCCATTCTTCAAAACTCTTGATATGTCCTCGTAATAGATAGTCAATGTCATAAAAATCGGGATAAAAATGGACAGATTTAAAGAGACCAGATGCTCTTAGATGTTCAAGTGCCTTCTCAGATACAATATCTCTCGGGCTACTGCCCCATTTCCTATATACATAATACTTAATTTCATAGGGGGAATCCCTGTATATTATATTCTCATTGTTATAAACCTCATCTGCATCAAATTTTTCTATTCCTAAAATATAAGGAAATCTGGGTTTTGTATTGTAGTCAGGAGATAAATCGTAACTGAGAAAATAATAATGAAATTCAGGTGCACTTGAACAATTTAAAATAAAAATTAATATTAAAAGAAACAAACAAAACAAACCTTTTTTAATCAACTCAATTCTCATATTTTTTTAATTCCTAAATAAATTTTCAATCACTTCTTTCTTTCTTCCTCATAAGACTTTCTTATAATAGTCCATGGTCTGTCGCGTATTGTGCTGCTGAAATCTTTCAGGTTTCTTGAAACATCATAAAGGTTATTCATTGTCTCATCTATATTTTTACTGCTTATAAGCATAGTATAATTAAGTGATTTTAGAGTTTCCATCATATCTTCAACAAGATTGATTGATTTATCAAGGACACCGCCCAGATTTTTTGCAGCATTACTAAAATCCTCACTATTTTTATCAAAATTTTCATCAATATTCTCGACTAACTTTCCTAACTTTGATGATGCCTGACTCAAATTCTTCATAGTATTATTAATATCCTCAGAATATAAATTAATATTCTGGTCAAGATTTGACAATATACCTGATACTTTTTTAAAATCCACTTCCTGAACAACATTATCAATATTTGATAATAATGTTTTTGTCTGCTTTTCGATTACTCTTAAATCTTCATAAAGGTCAGACATTTTTGGTATCTCTTTGAAAGAAATAAAATTTTCAGGAGGCAGTATTTTACTTTTATCCGAGCCTGTGGTAACCTCAATATAATATTCGCCCATAACCCCAAGTGAATTTATAAATGCTTCAGAATCATACTTTATTGGAGTTTCTCTTTTTACTTCAAGAACAGCCTCAATCTTAGAATTATCTTTTTCAAATATTTTTACCTCCCTCACCTCACCTACCTTAATCCCACCATACCTCACCGGCACCCCGGGTTCAAGCCCACCAGCAAACCTCATCAATATATAATACTCATCTTTGGGATACCAGAACTTGGTCCCGGTGATAGCTATTATAAACAAAATTAGAACAATAATGCCCGAAAAAACAATCATTCCGGCTTTAATTTCATTAGATTTAACTGACATATACT
>JABXJV010000248.1 GCA_013375355.1 Candidatus Helarchaeota archaeon | reverse complement strand
TCCGATCTTTAACACTTTATTCCGGTAAGATAAAAGTAACAGGACAAGGAATTGTCGTGAAGCTCAGAATAGATCAACCAAATATTATAATCGACGTCTGGGCAAATGATATAACTCAAACAACTGGTTTATTAGCCTATATTCGAAATCCAATATTGATTTCACTTGAACAATCTTTAAAGGCATTAGAAAAATCTGGGGAAGTTGCCAATTAGCTTAATTTCAGAACTTTGCCTCCGCTGTAGATTTTGAAAAAAATCCTACTCCCTCCATCAAGCGGAGGCAAGGTTCACCAACTTATTTTTCAATTAAATACTTTACTAAATTATTTAAAAATGTTTTAAAATAAGACATAAAATAAAACTATCTATGCGAATTTTTGTGTTTGAATTTTTTTCAGGGGGTGGCAGTGCATCACAGCCTGTATCTAATTCTATTCTTAGTGAGGGGTACGCTATGCTCAGTTCGATTTTAGCAGATTTTGATAATACTGAGCATGAAATAATCTCAACTTTGGATTATCGAATTAAAAGGTTTGATCCCCCTATTAATGCAGATAGAATTATTGAAATTTCGCATAAAGATAATTTTAATGCCAAATTTAATGAAATCTTATCTAATTCCATTGATACAGCTTTTTTAATTGCTCCTGAAACTGAAAATATTTTATATAATCTTGCAGAATTAACAGAAAATAAAAAAATTTCCTTATTGGGACCTTCAGCATCCTCAATAAAAACAACTACTGACAAATATCAAACCATAAAAAAAATAGAAAATATTGCAGAAATTCCACAAACAAAATTGATTTCAATTGATATACCGCCAGAGAATGTTTTTCAAGAATCAAAAAATATTGGATTGCCATTTGTAATAAAACCCTTAGATGGAGTAGCTTGTGCTGGAATTTCTTTAATACAAAGTAAGGATCAGATTTCCCAAGCTGTAGAGAAAGTTAGAAATGAATCAAAAGAGGATAAATTCATCATTCAGGAGTATATAGAAGGAGTCGATGCAAGTTTAAGTCTTATAATTGGGAAGAATCAGATAATTCCTCTAACGTTGAACTACCAGGATATTGATCTTCAAAGTTCAACCTATCTGGGTGGTTTTACACCATTTGATCATCCTTTAAAAAATGAAGTTATTACCCATTCTAAAAAAATAATAAAGAACATAAAAGGTTTAAAAGGATATATTGGTATAGATTATGTCCTTACTCCTGAAAAAGCGTATTTTATGGAAATTAATCCTCGATTGACAACTTCTTATGTAGGTATAAAATCAGTTTCGAAACAAAATCTAATAAAAGCAATAATCAATTTGCTCATTTTTGAAAAAGATGAATTACCGCAATTTGAATTCTTTGGCTATTCTTATTTTTCAAAAGTAGATCTAATTATTCCTAATCTAACATTAAAAGAATTTAAAAAGAAATATTTTAAGAAAGGGATAGTTTCTCCGCCATTTGTGGTTAAAGGAAGAGAAAATGAACAAACTTCGGCTTTTATTTGTTCATATCAAGAAAACTTAAATGATTCAAAAAGACAATTTGAAAATATAAAAAAAGAATTATTAAGTGGTGAGAATTAATTTGAAAATTATTGGTTGGGATGTTGGAGGAGTAAATATTAAAGCTGCATTAGTTGAGATAGAAAATGAAAAGATTGAAAGTTTTAAAATTCAATCGAAATTTTATCCTATGTGGTTAAAAGAACGTGAAAAATTACCAGAAATTTTATCTGAAATTTATTCAACCATGATTTTAGCTAAACCTGATTTAATAGCAATAACAATGACTGCAGAGTTGTCAGATGCTTTTTATACAAAGCGTGAAGGGATTAACCATATTTTAAATTCATTTAAAAAAGTATTTCCCGAAAAAAACTGCCATGTCTTAACGGTTAATGGAAATTTTATTTCTATCTCAAAAGCTATTCATGCCCCATTATTAGTAGCAGCTTCGAATTGGGTTGCAACTTGTTATTTAGTAGGACATTATGTTCCCAATTGTATATTGATCGACATAGGTAGTACAACAACTGATATTATACCGATTATTAAGGGTAAAATTGCGACAGAGAGTAAGACCGATCTAGACAGGTTAATTGCTGGGGAATTAGCATATACTGGCTCATTACGAGCAACAATACCATCAATTGTTAGAACAGTCGAGATTAAAGGAAAACCTTGCCGAATTTCGTTTGAAAAATTTGCACTCGTTGCAGATGCCCATTTAATTTTAGGAAACATAACGAGAGATGAATACAAATGTGATACTGCAGATGGTAGAGATAATGATTTAGAAAACTCTTATGCCAGATTAGCACGGGTTGTTTGTGCTGATATCGAAATGTTTTCAAAAGAAGAAATTGAAAATATAGCAGAAGAAATTTATGAAAAACAATTAGAGCAGATTAAAGATGGATTAATACAAGTTACTCAAAAATATAAAATTACCCCAGATATGGATTTTCCCGTTGTTGTTACTGGTCTTGGAAAAGATTTTCTAGCAAGGAAAGCTGCTGAAGATTTAAGTTATAAGAAGATTATTGATTTTGATTCGCTAATTGGCGGTGAGGGAGCTTTAGTTGCTCCATCCATTTCAATAGCAAAGATGCTTTATGATTCATTAAATAAAAATCAAAAGTGATAAAAATGAAAGCACTCATTAAAATTGGAGGAAGTCTATTAAGTAATCCAGTAACTTTGAAAAAGTTACTTAAAACATTTAAACATATTATAAAAGTGCATTCAATCGTAATACTTCCAGGTGGAGGAGCATTTGCAGATCTAGTTCGTCAATACCATTTAAAATATGGTTTTTCAGATTCCACAGCTCACAAATTGGCAATTGTTACAGAAGATCTCGTTGGAATTCTAATAGCAGAATATATTGAAGAGGGGATCTTAACAAATAATCTGGATAATACTCAACAATTATTAATCCAATCAAAAATCCCAATTTTACTTCCATCAAATATAGTATTAGAATTAAATGAAATTCCCCATTCTTGGGATGTAACTAGTGATTCGATAGCCGTTTATTTAGCAGATAAGCTCAAAATAACTTCAGTTATTCTAGTTAAAGATGTCGATGGGCTATATACCGCAGATCCTAAAAAAAATCCTGATGCTCAATTAATCCCATTAATAAAGGCAGTGGATCTTAAAAAATACGACGAAAGTTGTGTAGATAGAGCTCTGCCAAATTTTATAAAAAAATATAAAGTTGTAGTTTATTTATTAAATGGTAATTTTCCAGATAGAATTAGTCAGATTTTAAATGGAAAAAATGCTATTTGCTCTAAGATTACTCCTTAATCAAATTAAATGAGGATTTTAGTAAAGTATTAAAATAGAATTACATTGTATTTAAAAGTCTTAAAAATTTAATTTTTAAACAAATCAATTTTTTCATAAAAAAACTAAAAATCAAGGAAGAACTGAAATGGAACCGAGCATATCAAATTTACTGAATGGAATATCGAAAGTCCTTGAGCTTGTCAGTTTAATAGAAAAGGACTTTTCTGGTGTTAGAGTTAGATCACCCTCTGTTCTAATTAAAGATGAACTTCTAGAACAAGTCGAAGAAGTGATTAAAAAAATTTCGGAAGATATTGCAATAGTTGAAAGTGGAATAAAGGATATGAAGACTTGGTTTATTCTCCGTAAGCAAGCACTTAGTGGAATAAATAATTTACATCATTCATTGAAGAAAACCCTTGATGAAGCAGGAAGTGCGGAAGAAATAAAGGAATCAGTACGGATGTTTTCTCTTGCATCACAAGAAGATTTTATTCATAATATATTCCATATTAAAAAGTTATGGCATGATTCAGTAATGAATGTCACACAAGCTATGAATCGTGTATTATCCATAATGCTCGTAACTCAAGAAAAAATTGAAAGATATAAAACCCAGTTGGACCTTGATGAACAAGATTATTCCAATGTTCTTGAACGGCTTTTAAAATCATTGTTAGAAAAAAATCTTTCAAATTTTATAGAAATTGAAAAAGATTTGCGTACGAAATTGCTTCATGGGGAATAGATTCTACAATTTTCTCCTCCTTGAATTATAAGGGATTTCTTTAAACAAAATCTTGTAAGTCCTTCTGACTTTTTAAATTTCTCTGAATGTCCACTTTATTCGAAAAATCAAGTGATGATTAAAAGATCGGAATTTTTTCGTGATTTTTTTTAACAAATGTTCAAAAAAATGAGATCGAAAAAATGGAAGATTGGTTACACTAAACCAGTCAGAAAGATGGCAGATTTATCATACTATAAATTATCGATTAATTCTTTAGAGAAAAGTTATAAAATTAGCTAATAGAGCCATTAAATCTATTAATAAAAGAAAATAAACCATCTTTCCGAGTTTTATATTGCTATAAAATTGTAAAAATGTAGTCCATATTTAAAGCATAAAAAAAATTAGGCTTTTTTAACTATTATAAAAGCAATTGTTCCAAGAACTGATGATCCGATAATACAACAAAGACCAACTATGTTAATAACAATCCGTCCTGTAAATAATGCAATATCTGGCCAAAGAGTTAATGCAATAAATATCCCAGTAGAATTTTCGAACGTTACGACATAAAAAATCATTTCATTAATTGTTTCAGCAATTGCCCATTGATTCCCTAAAATTCCAATGATTGAATATATTATAATAATGACCCAACCACCACAACCAATGCCAAATCCTGTACCTTCGACCTTCTTATGAACCTTAATACCACCAATAAGAAGTAATATGCCAGCGGCGATATTCATTACTAAACCAATATATAAAAATAATAGAAATGGAAAAAATGGCAATCTTTGATATGGTAAAATTATTGGTAATATTGGTATTACCGATAAAATCAATACAAGTAGACCTAATACAAAAGCGGAAGGTTTCTCCAATCAACCACCTCATTATTTTGTAATTTTAATTATAATTATTATTTCTCAAAAACTCTTTTAAATTTTTAAAAAAGGATAAAAATCATTAAATTATGGACTTTGAAATAAATTATTTCTATTTTGATTATAGTTTGCTTTTGAAATGTGCATGTGGTAGAATTTCCAAGCAATACGGCACGAATCATACCAATGAATTCAAGTGTCCTTGCGGTGGGCTATCCAATTTACAAACGTTATTACTTTCGAATAATAAAATTACTGAAATTGAAGGGCTTTCAAATTTACAAAAATTGACTCTCTATGAAAATTCTTTATCAAATGAGTATCAAGTTTTATATAAAAAAGGAATAAAAGCAATAATTGAATATTGTAAAAGCATTAGAAGATAAATATTTAATAATGTTTGTAGTTTGTCTTTTTTCATTATTTAAATTCTATTTCTTCATATTTTTCATAAAATTTTATAAGGAATTCAAATAAAATTCAAATACAAACGAATTGTTTAAATACTGAATATTATGATCAAGGAAGGTTGGAGGTAATTATTTTGAGTAAAACACGTTACAT
>JABXJV010000247.1 GCA_013375355.1 Candidatus Helarchaeota archaeon | reverse complement strand
GGTCTTCCTTTTCTATTCCCTTTTTTAACAATTCCTTTTCAACTACATTCTGAGTGGCAATTCCAGCGTGGTCAGTTCCAGGCATCCATAATGCCTCGTAATTGTTAATCCTGTGATATCTTATTAAAGTGTCTTGCAGAGTCCCTTGTAGCGCATGCCCCATGTGGAGTATTCCTGTAATATTTGGCGGGGGTATAACTATTGTATAAGGTTCCTTATTTGGACGTAGTTCTGCGTGAAAATAATTCTCCTCCAGCCAGTACTTATACCATTTTTCTTCTACCTTTTTTGGATTATAAACTTTATCAATATCTATCGTATCCAATTGTACTCCATTTTTTTAAAATACAATTAATCAACTTAAATTTAGTTAATTCTCATTTTTTTTAGTAAATTATTCGAAATTTATCAAAGTTTTTTTATTAAAATACGTTTATATTAGTTCTTAGAGATTTCCATCTGTTTTTTAAGCATTTCGATTAACATTTTAGCATTCTTCACCGCATGACCTTGATGACAGTTGTTAAAGAAGAGATATGCTTTCTTGGTATTTTTTCTCAGTTCTCTAATTTTCTCAATCCACTCCGAAAGTTCTTCCTCTTTGTAAAGATAATCATATCTGTCCCCTTTGCTTGAATCCCACCACGCTTTATAGTTTCTCCCATGAAATCGAACATATCCAATATCTGTTGTAGAGATGCTCTGTGGCGGAATCAACCCCTTGAGGTTAGGCTCATCAACACAGCAGTAACCTATTTCATTTTCTCTCAAAAATTTATATGTTTCTTCATTTACCCAATCTATATTTCTGAACTCGACAAAAATCGGAATCTCATCGCACTTCTCCTTAATTAAAATTAAATATCTTTTAGCATCCTGAGTATTTTTAAAAGACCATGGGAATTGAGCCAAAAATCCCTTAAGTTTTCCCGATTCTATAATTGGTGCAACAGACTCTTTAACATCCTCCACTGCTTCTATTCCATTTTCTATTTTATGGGTTGTCTGCTGATTCAATTTCACAATAAACTCAAAATTTTCAGACGTCTTGTTTGAAATATGATAAAAAACCGAACGGTTCGGAATCCGGTAATAAGTAGAATTTATTTCAACAACATCAAAAAATTTGCTGTAATATTCGAGCATTTTCCCCTTTTGAATTCCTTCAGGATAAAATCTACCAATCCAGTCATCAAAACTATAGCCCGATGTCCCTATTTTCAATAGATTTTTCATTTCATTTCTTATTAATAACTTTAAAAAATATCATAAAACAAAATAAAAACCGAGAACTTTCCCGGTTTCTTGAATACAAACTCACCACTTAAAAATAGAAAATTTACAATAAATCGAGCATAATAGATGCTTCCCTGACATATATAGAAGAGGAATATTTTTCAATAATTTTCTTATACCCTTTTTCTGCTTCATTCTTCATACCGGCAATTTCATAACATCTTGCCATATCAATTAAATTTCTGGGTGCACTAAAACTATCTGGAAATCTTTCGGCAGCACGTTTGTAATATTCAGCCGCTCGTAAATATTCTCCCTCTTCCTCTAAACAGGCAGCAATTCCAGAAATCGCAGAACCGGTTAAAATATCGTTATCTTCGTAATCATCCAAGTATCCCTGAAAATATTTTTTTGCTTCATCAAATTTCTTCAATTTATAATAACAATCTCCAGCATAGTATGTTGCTATTCCTGCCCCTTTTGTTCCATCATATTTGTTTAATAACTCTTCGAAAGCCTCTTTTGCAATTGTGAAGTTGCCAGATTCATATATTAACTGGGCAATCCCAACTTCTGACATCGCACTACTTTCTGAGCGTTTTTTCGAAAAATACATAATAGAAATTACAAATATGAGAAAAATCGATGTTAATGTAATATAACTTATCTTTCTTGCATTCCTTCTTATATATGCATTTAACTTAAATGTATAAGTAACAAGTTTATCCTCTTTTAAAATCTGTTTAGTTATTCTTTTTCTGGGTTTAAGCATATCAATATTAATAAATTTGATTTTTTGATTAATTGCTTATTTTGCGCAATTATTTAAAAAAGATACTCAGAAGATTTTTAAAAATTCCAACATATAATATAAAAAATTATTCTATAAAAAACAACCCATTATTAATAATCATTTAATCTGATTAACAAGGTCAGCCATTTCTATAGCACTCAAAGCGGCTTCAAATCCTCTGTTTCCTGCCTTTGTTCCTGCTCTTTCAATTGCCTGTTCGAGGGTATCCGCATTAATTATCCCAAAGGCAACGGGGACACCGGTGCTCAAACCTACCTGTGCTATACCTTTTGCAACCTCGGAAGATACATAGTGATTATGCATAGTATCCCCCTTCAATATCGCTCCAAGGCATATAACTGCATGATACTTTTTATTCTCTGCCAATTTTTTAGCAATAATTGGTATCTCAAACGAGCCCGGAACCCAGAAAGTATCGATATCTTTTTCGTTGCATTTATGCCTGACAAGACAGTCAATCGCTCCACTCAAAAGTTTTGACGAGATAAATTCATTGAATCGGCTTGCTATGATTGCAAATCTTCTACCTTCTGCTGAAAGTATCCCATTATATATCATAATTCTCTCCTCTAAAATTATTTTTTGATAAAATAATTTTAAATCAGTAACTTTTTTACTAAAAATTCATTAAAAACTCTGTCTTAATACAAAAACCTAATTACTTTTTTTACAACAAATTGAAAATTAAATTATTCTCCTTTCCTCAATATTAAATGCCCTAATTTGTCTCTTTTAGTTATAAGATACTCTTTATTGATTTCATTTGGTGGAATTTCAATCGGGATTCTTTCAACTATTTCTATACCATATCCAGAAAGCCCAACTATCTTTTTAG
>JABXJV010000246.1 GCA_013375355.1 Candidatus Helarchaeota archaeon | reverse complement strand
GGTTGAGGAAGATGGAATTTTATTTTTAGCAGATAGAAAACCTATTGAAGACTGGAGTATTATAAAAAATCGATGGATTATGATTAAAGATAACATTCGGAAAGAATTTACTTTTACTCATCGTATTTTTTCTGGAACGGAAATATCTACAATGTTGTCTGAGTCTGGTTTTAAATCAGTGGAGTTAGTGGGTGACCTAAATAGAAATCCATATGATCATACTGCAAAAAGACTTATAGCAATCGCTATAAAGTGAGAAATTGAATAATGCAAAAAAATTTTTCTTTCTTTTGTTCATGGAGTGGTGGAAAAGACTCATCCCTTTCACTTTATCATGCCATTAAAATGGGAGGTCGCCCAAGTTACCTCCTAAATATGTTAAGAGAAGATGGAAAAAGATCTAGATCTCATGGACTCACATTTGATTCGCTCCAAAAGCAAGCAAAAGCTTTAGGTATTCCACTTGTTACGCGATCAACGTCCTGGGATGATTATGAGGCAAATTTTATTTCTGCTCTTCAAGATTTTAAAAAGAAAGGAATCGAAATAGGAGTTTTTGGAGATATAGACATCCAAGAACACCGAGAATGGGTCGAACGTGTTTGTTCCTATGTTAAAATCAAACCTTGCCTCCCACTTTGGAAAAGATCAAGAAAAGAATTACTTAGAGAATTGCTTGATCTTGGATTTAAAGCTACCATTATAGTCATTAAAGAAGATAAATTAGATAAAAAATTTTTAGGTAAGACCTTAAGTAAGGAAGTTATTGCGGAGTTAGAAACTACAGGCATCGATTTATCAGGAGAAAGTGGTGAATACCACACAATTGTTACTGATGGCCCAACCTTTTCTTATCCAATTAATCTTGAGAAAAAAGAAAAAAAATCTAAGGATGGTTACTGGTTTTTAGATATTTCAGTTTTATAAGAAATTGAAAAATAAAAAATAGAATAGGAATTTAAATTATAATTTGCCTATTTTTTCTTGAATTCTTTTGGATCTCCGCCAGCTTCAATAAATTCTGAGTATTTTTTCAAACTTTTTAGAAATACGTCCCCTGCTATCATTAACATTGGTTCTTGTTCTGGATCATCGAATTTCCCCCAAATTTTAACCTCAGTTGTATCGCCTTTTGCTTTTAAAATATAGCCCATTTCATTCATTGGGCTTCCTACTTGAGATGTCGAAATTTTTTCATTTGGAACGCTTTCAGTCCTTGTAGCTGTAATATCGCCAACATTTGTTTTTAGGAAATATTTTTTATCAGGTTCAAGCTCCTCAACTTCTCTAACTACAAGATTCCAATTGGCCATATTCATAGTATCATCTAATATATCATAAATCGTCTTTGCAGTTGCTTTCATTTCTTTTTTTACTTCAATTTGTGGCAATTTAATCAATAACCTTTTCTTGTTTATAATACATTTATTCTTATAAATTAAAATCTTTTTTTAGGAATGGAAATAATTAATTATAGGGAAAAAATTTTGAGGTCTCAAAAATTTCCTCAATTAGAGCCTTAGTTGGTCGAAAAATACTCACGTCACCTGTCCAATCTTGGATTTGTTCACTAAAAAGGACCTCAAATTTACTAATGAGGCTATTTAATTTTTTTCTTAGAATTTGTAGATCTTCTTTTGATATAAGGGCGAATACAACATATTTACCATGTTCAAGGATGATATTTGCTTTTTCTTGTTTTATGATTTTCAATTTAGTTGCGCTTTTAGTCATCTCTTGAATTATTGTAGAAATTCCTATTAAACCGCCAGCAATTAATTCACTTTCCTCCATTGCAGGACCAAAGGAATAATCAAAGAGGTTTAATCCCTTTTCTGCATGAATAACTAGTAATGCGATTATATTTTGATGCCATTCTAATTCTGCATTGGGAGGAATTTTGAGTGTATAAATACCAATCCCAATTGTTATACACGTTGAAGATATTACAAGTAAAACTTCCATAGGTAATGGTAAAATACTTTGCGATATTTCTGTTGGAAGGGTGTAACTAGCAAGAAAAATGAAAAACCCAAGAAAGGATAGAAAAAGATCTCTTTTATATTCTTGTGGAGCCTTCAAATAAATATAAAAATGGAATAAAAGTACTAACATAAATACAAATGGTAGACTTATATAAGCAAGAACACGACTAAATTCAACATTTATAATAATTATAGCAATTAAGATTCCCAAAGAAATAAAAGTAAAAATAAATCTCGTATTTAATCTTTTAATAATACCAATATTTTTTTCTATTGTAAAAATAAAAAATATGGTGCCAGAAATTCCGATAATTGTTGCAATTTTCCAAGATTGGTAAAAAAAAGAAAGAACATAGTATAGTTTTCCATAATAGGCAAAAAGGAAGAATACATCACTGAAAACATAGCAGATTAAAAAAATTGCTGTACCCAAATATATTTCTTTTTGATTTCTCGTTTCTTCCTTTTTTCTGATTTTCATAAGGAAAAAAATTGCAAATAATAAAATGAATGCTATTTCAATTAGTTTAAAACCAACTGAAATTTCATGAAAAATTACATCCCATTTTAGGAACAAGATGATTTCACTTCAAACAGTATCTTATTTATTATTGATCTGTAAATTATAATTGTTTTTAAACTGTGATTTAAATTTGAAGTATAAATCGGTTAAGTGATTCTATTGAATTTAAACAGATTTGTAGGAAAAACTGTGGTAATTACTGGTAGCGGTAGTGGTATTGGAAAAGGAACAGCTTTAAGATTTGCAGAAGAGGGAGCAAATATTGTTAATATTGATATGAATAAGGAGAATGCAGAGAGTACCGAGTCTGAAATAAAAAAGATGAATAAAGAAGTATTGACCATTATTGGTGATATTTCAAAAAAAGAAGATGTTAAGAATTTTGTCCAAAAATCAATTGAAAGATTTAATCAAGTAGATATATTAGTTAACAATGCTGGAATTGGGGCAAATAGCATATCTAGCTTAATGAGTATTCCTATTGAACAATGGGATAGAATTATCAGTGTTAACTTACGGGGTACTTTTTTAATGTGCAAATTCTTTCTAAAAAACATGGTAAAAAATCCTCATACTGAAGATTCACCTATCCGAGGAAAAATCATTAATGTTGCTAGCATGAGAGGTAAAATCCCCAAGGCAAAGATGTCCGCATATTCTGCTTCTAAAGCTGGAGTAATAGCACTTACAAAATCTTTAGCTTTGGAGTTGGGAAGTCGTCGTATAACCGTTAATGCGGTCCTTCCTGGGACTATTTTAACAGGAATTTGGGGTACAAATATTACGGCTGAGCAAATTGCGGGTTTTGGAGGAGTTGTCCCATTAAAGCATCAAAAAGTGGGATTGCCAAAAGATGTGGCAGGTCTTATTTGTTTTTTAGCATCAAAGGATGCGGATTGGATTACTGGTAATGATTTTAGAATATCAGGAGGAATGATAACTTGAGTAATGAAAATTTAAAAGAAAATGAAAAGCAATTATTAGTTGGAGGAGATTTGGTTGTAAAATCCCTTCAAGCAGAAGGTATTAGATATATATTTGGTTTAGTTGGTGGAGAATTACTCACCATTTATGATGCAGTTTATAGATGGGGACGTGAAGAAAATATTAATACAATAATGTTTCGTCATGAACAAGCTGCTGCACATGCTGCTGATGCATGGTCTCGAGTATCTGACGCACCAGGAGTATGTATGGGAACCGTAGGACCTGGTGCTACGCACATGGTACCAGCTGTTGCAGCTGCAAATAGTGATAATATTCCGATGATTGTAATAGCACCATCAAAAATGGAAGATTTAGATGATAAGTTTAGTTTTCAAAGTGGATTAGATCAGATTAGTTTATTTAGACCGATTACAAAATATCAAAAAAAAGTTCGTAAAGCTAAAGATATTCCCGATGCAATTAGAAAAGCATTCCGTCAAGCTTTAGGTGGACGACCCGGACCTGTTTTTCTTGAAATTACCAAAGATGCACTTTATGAAAAAACAGATAGACCAATAGAAATCTTATCTCCTGAATGTTATAGATGCACCGGCAAAAGTGGGGCAGATCCAGCTTTAATTCAAACCGCTGTTGATCTATTATTGGATTCTCAAAACCCTGTTTTAATTGCTGGAGGTGGTGTAATAAATGCGGAAGCTTGGGCGGAGTTACAAGAATTATCAGATTATTTAAAAATTCCAGCACTTACGACTATTATGGGTATTGGATCTATATCAAGTGACAAAGATACTTTTCTAGGTATTACCTTGAACGCACCAGCAGCTCAAAGTGCAATTCAAGAGGCAGATTTAGCTCTAGCATGTGGGAGTAAATTATCTTATACTGTTGCGTATGGCATGCCTCCATTGTGGAAAAAACACACTAAAATAATTCAAATAGATATTGATCCTACAATTCTTGGTAGAGCACGTAAAGTAGATCTCCCAATTCTTGGGGATTGTAAGTTAGTATTAGAACAAATTTTAGAGGAAGTAAAAAAACGGACTGGAAAGAGGGAAACAAGTGAATGGGTAAAATCGTTAATTAATGTTAGAAAGAAAAACATTGAAACAATAAATAAACGGGCTTTAAAACCCAAAACTCCTATGCGACCAGAGACTTTTCTTAAGAATGTTCTTGAGAATTTAGATAAAGATGCAATTATAGTTCTCGATGGTGGAGATATTTCTCTATATTCAACTTTACAATTAGATTTTTATAAACCCCGACCTCCTAAAAGTACTTTAATGAGTGCAGGGATGGGACATTTGGGAACCTGTATACCTTACGCTATAGGTTGTAAATTAGCACAACCTGAAAAACAAGTTGCAATTATTTGCGGTGATGGAAGCTTTCTATTTAATGTTCAGGAATTGGAAACAGCTGTTAGGATTAATACTCCATTTCTATGCTTTATAGCTAATAATTCTGCGTGGGGAATGATTAAAACAAATCAAAAATTTAATTTTGGAAAGAGATTTATTGATACTGATCTTGATATGAAGACTAATTATGCAGAAATCGCAAAAGGTTTTGGATGCTTTGCTGAAAGAATCACCGATCCAAATGAAATTAAACCTGCAATACAACGTGGCATCGAGTCTAACTTACCTTGTGTATTCGATATCGTTATTGCTTATATGGTTCCAGAAATTCGGAAAGTTTTACTACAATTAGGTATTAATCTTGCATAATTAGAAAAAAATTCCACTTTTTTATTTTAATCAGATGATTGATACAAATGAGCGAAAAATTTAATGTCTTATTTATAATTACAGATGCACATCGTGCAGATCATATGGGGTGTTCAGGAAATCCTATTTTAAAAACTCCAAACCTTGACCATTTAGCAAATGAAGGTATTAGATTTACTAACGCTTATTGCACAAATCCGATATGTATGCCAAATCGTGCTTCGATGATAACAGGATTATATCCAAATGTTCATGGGGTCAGGAGTAATGGAATGATTTTACAACCAGATATTCCAACTATTACTCAGACTTTGCGTAAAAATAATTGGCATACAGCAGCTATTGGGAAGATACATCATCAATTTTGGATGTTTCCATTTTTTAGCAAAATCAAATCTGCAGAAGATATCTCTAGCTGGATAGATGATAGAGCCAAAAAAGCCCCTGTAAGAAAAAATTTTCCCATCCCTTATTATGGATATGAGGAAGTCGAATTAGTTACAGGTAATGGCTCTATTTGTACAGGTCATTATATAGAATGGTTAGAAGAAAAATCTCTTAAAGTAGCTGAAGAAGTCAAAAAAAGAGCAATTAATTATGATGTTTTATTTGACCTTTTCTGTGATGAAATTCCTGAAGAATTCTATAATACAACTTATGTTATGGAACGCAGTACCGCCTTTCTCGAAAGATATGCAAATGGTAATTATGGAGATAAACCATTTTATTTACACTGTTCATTTCCTGATCCGCATTATCCAGTATATCCGCCTAAAAGATTTCAAGACATGTATAAACCTGAAGATATCAGACTACCTAAAAGTTTTGAAGATGCTAAAAATTTGTATAATCATAAATATTTGGGGGCACATTTAAAAAAGCCACCATTTAAAAGGGCATTTTTAAGGGAAAGTACTGAAAATGAGGTACGTAAATTTATTGCGTTAACCTATGCTTCAGTAGCCTATATAGATTTTTGTATAGGGAAAATACTAACCTCCTTAAATGATCTAGGTTATTCAAATAACGCAATTGTAATTTATACTAGCGATCATGGTGATTTAATGGGCGATCATGGACTTTTATTTAAAGGACCTTGCCCTTTTAATGGAGTTCTACAGATTCCTTCTATATGGAAAGTTCCAGAATTAACAAAACCAGGTAGTATTTCAGATTCTTTAATTAGTTCTATTGATTATCCAAAAACTATCTTAAGTCTATTAGGGATAAAAAAAAGTTTTCAACCACCAGATATGCAAGGTTTTGATATAACACCTATCTTAAAAAACCCCGAGGCGAAAGTAAGAGATTGTTGCTTCATTGAAAATGATGAAGAGATAGGTCCGCTTAAGTCAAGATTAAGACATTTGATAACTGAAGATTACAAATTGACAGTTTATGAAAGTTTGCCAAATTATGGAGATATTTATGATAGAAAAAATGACCCAGATGAGTTGAATAATTTATGGTATAATACTAATTTTAAAGAGAAGAAATTTGAATTAATAGATAAATTATTACATGAAAATCTCAAGGCTCAGACTCGATATCCTAAAAGAATTGCTGGAACTTAAATTGTAGTGTATTTTTTCTTATGCTTGTATTAATTTCATTATTATAATAAAAAACGTAGAAATATAATAAAAATTAATTTTTAACTGACTGATATAAATTTCGGTAAGTTTTTATCGTATTTTTCCATGAATATTTTTCGTAAACTGCTTTTTTACCTGATTCACCCATTTTCTTCGCTTCTTCTGGATTATTTAAAAGCCACAGTATTGCTTCTGCCAAGTTTTCCTTTCTATTAGTATCAAAGTTGACAATAATTCCTTGATCTTTCTTTTCAAATGGAATAGCAACATTCCCTTCAATATCAAATAAGTAACGGCTTCCTTCGTTATCGCTTCTAATTACAGTTTTTCCTCTTGCCCAAGCTTCTAATGTAGTTAAACCAAAGGGTTCTAATATTGCTGGAGTTATAAAAGAAGTACAAACATCAAAGAAATAAATTTTATCTCTCGCATCCATGTTTGGAATAAACTTTATCTCAATATTTGGATATTTATTCATAATCTTTTTAGCCAAATTTGAAATTGAATTAAAATATTCCCTCTGTTTTTCCTCCAAAAATCCAGCAACAACTATAGTGATATTTGATTCAAATTTTGGGGAAACAATTTCCATTGACTCAATTAAATATTCAATCCCTTTGATTTTATCAATTCTTCCTACATGAAAGAATAATTTAGAGTCCTCTTTTAATCCGTATTTTCTTCTTATTTGTAAAAGCTCTTCATCTGATATCTTTTTCGTATGAATAAGCTCATTGGAAACATAATTTGGAATCACTTTGACTTTTTCATCAGAAAATGAGCTGGGATACATATTTTTAAGTTGATTTTCCACTTTTTCGCTATTGACTATTGCGTAATCACAATATTTTAGACCAATTTCTTCCCTTTCTTTAATGTAATTTAATGCATAATCATCTTTGATATTTTTAGCTTCAAGTGCCACAGATTCTAATGCATGAAAAGATATCAGGGTTGGATTCTTTTTTCCTTTTTCTTTAATAGATTTTGCCAATGCAGGAATGATGTAATGACCATGAAGATGAATTACGCCTTCTTTATCTTTTAAAAATTCAAAAATTTGCTTTGTTAACTCCTCAAACCTTCCAAATTCATCTCTTTTCGTACCTACATAGGGATCTGATATTTTTTCAGAATCTGAAACGAAGAAGCGTTTTACTTTTACAGTAGAAGTTCCTGTATCATCAATTAAGTCCACAGTTTCTTCTGCTTTATCCTTTAAACCAATAGTTAAAACTGTCACATCATCTCCAGCTTCAACAAGTTCGCGAGAGAGTTCTTTAACAACAACTCCTCCGCCTCCAGTAATGTTAGGAACATATTGAATGGAAACCAAATAGACTTTCATGATTTATCACAATATTGAATTATTAAATTTTAAATCATAGGTAACTTATTTTTTTGTATTATAAATTTAAATTGGATTATTGTAAATTAAATTGTGAAATTTAATAAGTTATTATTAGAAACATTATCGAATATTTGAAGAAAATTTTAAATATTTGGAAAAACTATACAAACTTATTCCAATTTCAAAAAAATAATGAATTTTTCAAGATTATTAGAATTTCTAAAAAGTAACAAACATGTTCGGTGTAAATATTGATAGGTCGTAAAATTTTTGATGAAACGTTGAAAAAATTAAAACGATTTGAAGGGGTAAAAGGGGTTATTGTTACAACAACTGAGGGTCTCCCAATAAGTACTACTTATGAAACTGAAAAGACGGAGAAAATTGCTGCACATATTACTAGTCTTGTAGGAAAGGCTCGGAATGTCGTCGCAGAATTGGAAGAGGAGGGAGCAATGAGCTTCTTGACTATTACGACTATGTTTGGCGAAGTTTTAATAGCCCCCGAAGAAGAATACATCCTTATTGTATTAAAAGAAAAAGGAGTCAAAATTTTTTAGGGAATGTTTAACCGTTTAGAGGTGTAAAATGATATGGCAAAAAAAGCAGATATTGAACCACAATTAGCTCAATTGATGGATTCTGTTCCTGAAGTCGAAGGAATAGCAGCGGTTGATAGAAAAAAGAAAAAGGTGATCGTAGCACAGACAATAACCGACATGGATCATGAAGGAATCGCAAAAAATGCAATAGCAACAATAGACAGTTCAACAAAATTAGGTGGTTCAATTGAAAAGGGTAAAGTAACTGAATTAAGTCTTAAAGCAATTGAAGGATATTGTGTATTAGTAGCTACAGATGATGTAATACTAATAGTTCTTACTGGAGAGGACGCTGCAAGCTCCGTCGGATTAATTTTACGAAATCTACGGGTAATTCTTGAGAAATTATAACAACTGTATTGAAATTAAGCTGAATTCTTTCTATTTTTTGTACTTTATATAATAATATCTACAATAATTATTATTAATACGCTTATAAAATCCGATAGCGTTGAAACAAGGGGAGTTACAAAATTATCTGGGTCAAGTCCCCTTGAAAATGTAGCATATGACACAAATATAGATATTAGAATCATTAAAGATGAAGTGATTAATCCCGAGATAGTGGTAAGTAATAAGAAATGAATTAATTCCTTTCCTTGGATTTTTATGATTAACGAAATGAAATAAGCACAAAATCCAATCAAAATGGACATTAGAAAGCTTAAAATAACCATGCCCAAAATTTTTGTGAATAATACTCTGCTTTTTTGGAATTTTGCTCCTATAACTCCTGAATGTAGAGCAGTTGTTAGTTGTGATCCAAAGATAGATCCAATATTACCTGTTGTCGTCATTATAGCTGGAGCAATTAATAAAATACCAAAGCCCTCACTAGATGAAGAATTTAAGAAATATCCTGACAATATTCCAATACAAAGGCAAAAAATTATGATGGGAAAATTTTCCTGTAAAATTTTAAAAAATTCTGATTTTATCACTTAAGTAATCCCTCCCACCATCCTAATAAAAGATATTCCGATCCTTGTAAAGAAATAAACAAATTTGTAGCTAAAATTAAAGAAAAAACAGAAAGAATATCTCCTATAACTGATAGTAATGGAAAAACAATAATATCTGGGTCAAGACCCCGATTAAAAACAATAATACCGCTTAAAATACTTATGAAAAGTTGAATTAAACCCGAAATGAGACCTGCCACTAATGCTATAAATAAATAAGCTAGAAATCCAATATTTTTCACATTTAAAAGTCCACTTACAAGGGACGAAATAGCTGCAGCAATGATAGGTGTAATTATTGATAAGATTAGAATTGCATAAATATTTTGATAAAATGTTTTTGTATTGTCTCTCAATTGCGGTTTTATAGTTCCGATGTGTAATGCGGTAGAAATTCTTGACGAAAATGAACCTGATATCATACCCCGCATTTGTAAAATTGCTGGGATTAAAATTAAAAGACCTGGTAGATAAGAAATTCCAGATTCAAGAAAAGTCCCAGTTAGCATCTCACCTAGGGCACATACGGATAGAACCACTATGCTTTCGCGTATTAATGTGAAGAGTTCTGACCTCTTCTTTTTCTTTGTTTTTACCGTTGCCCCAATTTAACGACATCCTTTTTGTCATCTATTTATACCTCATGACTTAAAGGAGAAAAGGTCATTTTGTTATTTAAAAATTTTGTTTTTACATAAGCTAATTTGCTCCTCAAATTATTACGGTCTTTTTTAACTGTTTTATAAAGTAATATTTAAATTAAAAGTGCAATTCTTTAAATTATAAACATTAATTTATCATGGAAGATTCAAAAATTGGTGAATTATCAAGGCAGATCAAAAAGAAAAGGCACAGGCGGAAGATATAAATCATTTAGGAAAAAAAGAAGCTTTGAAGCGGGTAGTCCGCCTATTGAAACTTTGATTGGTCCAAAAAAAACCAAAAAAGTTAGGACTATGGGCGGTCATACAAAAAAGAAACTCTTACTAGCCGAATTTGTAAATTTAACTGATTTTACAGGAAAAACTCAAGGAAAGGTCCCAATTATCTCTGTTATTCAAAATCCTGCAAATAAAGAATACGATAGGAGAAAAATAATTACAAAAGGTACCATTATAGAAACAGAAATGGGCTTAGCAAGAATAACTAGCAGACCAGGTCAACAAGGACAATTAAATGCTATATTGATTAAAGAAGAATAATTTTTAGACTACTTTTATATTTTTAATGGTTAATTCACGACCACCAATTATTTCAGTATTTTTATTCTTACATTTTGGACAATCAAGAGTAAATAATGCAGCCATTGTGTGAAATTCAGGTCGATCTTCTTCATATTTTAATCCTCCTTCATATCCACATTCTTTACATCTTATTGCTCCAGGTTTACTAACAATATTTAATATTGCATCCTTTGCAATAGATTTATCTGCTGCAATTTTAAAAACAAATTTCAATTGGTCTGGGTTTACAAATGTTAATTCACCCAATTCCAAAAGGATTTCGTTGATTACTTTCGCATTGTTCCTTAAAGCAACAGAAACGACTGTTCTTACTATTTTCTGTGCCGTTGCAAATTCATGCACCCGATCAACTCCATTCAGATAGACTAAAATTTCCTATTTCGATTAATAATTAACGAAATTCGAATTTTTTTCTTAGGCAAACAATAAGAAAATTACTTTTTAAAGTTCCTTAAATTGAAATAAAGGGTGTCAACATACTTTAATAAGGAAAGGACAATTATATATTCCTATGAAAAAACGAAACAAGCTGTATTTTTATCCAGCTTATTTTGATACAGAAAAAACGAGAGGCGAGGGGAGGAGAGTAAGTAAGAAATTGGCTGTAAAATCACCATCTTTAGAAATGATGGCAAAATCAGCTAGCGCTTTAGGATGCAAATTTGAAATTGAAATCGGCAAAGCTTATCCAAGAAGTTGGTGGAGCCCTGGTCGATTAGCAATATTAAATCCGTCTGAAAAAAAAGGTAAAATTCTAATAAAATTAACCAAAAAAATGAAAAAATTAAAAAAATAAACCAGTATGCAAATTTGATTATGATCAAAATCTTTATTAATGTGATTCTGATCCATATTTGTTTGCATCAGAACCAATTTTGTCGGGGATTTAACCGGTTTGAAAAAGTTAGGTACAGTCCTACACATTTCATCACAAATGAACATTGTTGTTAGATCTAATTTCGTTCCAAAGATTGGTAAAAGAAGTATAGTTTCTGACGAAAAACAGAAAAAAGTTGGTTATGTTTATGATGCTATAGGGTCGGTAAACAAACCCTATCTATTAATTAAACCTTTAAATAAAAATCAAAATTATTCCAATCTAATTGGAGAAAATCTATACATTAAAAAAATTGGAAAAAAATTCAAAAAAAAATAATGAGGGAGAATATTAAATGGATTTACAAAGAGCTACCCATTCCTTTAATAATGAATTTGATGTTAAATGTAGTGAATGTGGAAATTCACATATCTTGAAAGATAATGAGAGAGGGGAACTAATTTGCAGCCAATGTGGCTTAGTAATTGAAAGCAAATTAATGGATCATGGGCCCGAATGGCGAGCATTTGACTTCGAACAAAAGGAAAAGCGAGTCAGAGTCGGTGCACCAATGACATATACAATACATGATAAAGGTCTCAGTACGATGATCGACTGGCGAAATCAAGACTATGCAGGTAAAAATTTAAGAGGTAAAAATAGAGCTCAAATTTACCGTTTAAGGAAATGGAATAGACGTATGCGCGTATCTGATGCTGCAGAACGCAATTTAGCGCTTGCATTTTCAGAATTAGATCGTATGTCATCTCATTTAGGGATCCCAAAAAATGTAAAAGAAGTAGCTGCATTTATTTATAGAAAAGCCGTAGAAAAACGTTTAGTTCGTGGTCGATCAATTGAAGAAGTTGCATCCGCAGCCCTATATGCGGCACTAAGGCAATGTAGAACACCCAGAACATTAGATGAGATAGCGGAGATTGCCAAGGCAAATAAGAAAGAAATAGGTAGGAGTTACAGGTTTATAATTAATAAATTAAACATCCAGATCCCAAATGTTGATCCGGTAGACTATATTTCACGGATTTCCCAAGATCTAGAACTTTCTACAAAGGTACAATTAAAAGCCATCGAGATCTTAAAAAAAGCAACAGATTACGGATTAACATCCGGTAGAGGACCATGTGGCGTGGCAGCTGCTGCCGTTTATATTGCCAGCGTAATAATGAATGAGAAAAAAACACAAACAAAGGTAGCAAAAGTTGCACGTGTTACTGAAGTGACAGTAAGAAATAGATATAAAGAAATTTGTACCGAATTAAATTTAGATGTATCACTCTAATCTATTTTTCATTTTTTCCTAATATTTTAGTACATTTTTCTTCTAATACTTCTGCGGGAATATCTTGAAGCGTTATAATTGATCTTCTACCCCGTTTTCCTCCCCCTATTGGCTCAACTACTTTATAAATTATCCCAGTTTTGGCTAAAACATCTACATGACGGCGAAACGTGACTTTTGCTTGGGGGGTTTCTTCATTTTCCTCACAGACAATCTTATAAAATTCATATACTTCGTCTATGCTTGTATGGGCAATATTATCCTTTTTTAGATGACGGGCAATAGCAATTGAAACATATAATTCTTGTTGTTTTAATTCTTCTAGTACACTTGAACGTAACTCGGGATAAACATATGCTTTTGCTTTCCTTACCATTTCTGGAGTGATATGAGAAAGGCCCTCTTGATCTGCGATTTTACCAGCTTGATAAAAAATCTCTATTCCGTGACGTGCATTTTGAGTACCAGTAGATATTGAAATAACTTGTTCAAATACCTCGGTGGAAACTACGTTATTCTTAAAAGCCAATTCTGCTCTGTACCCTAAAATTTCCCGTAAATCGCCCTCATTATATCCTGATAATTGTATTTTATCATGAATTCGTTCGCTTAACTGAACATTAAGTAAAGAATTGAATTCTGTCAGTCTTGATATTAAAATAGTTGAAATCCTGGATTGCCCAAATTCAAATGCTTCTGGAATGT
>JABXJV010000245.1 GCA_013375355.1 Candidatus Helarchaeota archaeon | reverse complement strand
GACGCAAATACTAATGCAACAATAGATAATGCAAGTGCA
The DNA here is from genome assembly GCA_013375355.1 of Candidatus Helarchaeota archaeon. Next base: position 2,047 of record JABXJV010000245.1, on the reverse strand, counting down.
AATTATACATGGTATAATAAAAATAATGTTAGTTCTTATGGAAATGGTACACTCATCAAATTAGGAAATGGATCATACACTTTAGATTTTAATACATCTTCTAGAGATATTGGAGAATATATCATAAATATCCATATTAAAAACGAAAGTTATACCGAGCCAAATATGGTTGTTCATTTATCGATTGAAAAGAGACCATCAGGATTCTTGACTTTATCTGGCACATCTTTAAAATTCGAGCGTGGAGCTCCATCTTTTCTATTTTTTTATTTAGAAGATTCTTATAATAATTCTGAATTAGAAGATTTATCGATTCAATGGATCATGGGGTTTATGACAGGTAAGCTTATTTCTATATCAAAGGGATTTTATATTTTTTTAATTCCACCAATTGAATTTGAAATAGGTTCTCATTTTTTGATTCTAGATGGATCAGATAATAAAAATCATGAAATAACCACTGCGGCTGTTCTACTGGAAATTACCTGGGAAAAGATATTGGGAATTGATGCGCCAATATTTTATGCAATTATCATTATTATTATTGCTCTAGGCGTTGGGATCTTAACTTATAAAATTATTAAGCGAGCAAGAATACCATTCGTTATTAAAAAAATCGAGGATAGTTTAAATAAAATCGAAACCCAGACTAAAACGATTTCGACAGAAGGAATAAGGAATCGTGAAGAAATTTACAAAGAATTATTTGAAAAAGAGTTCAAATTAATTGGTAAAAAACCTAAACTCAAACCAAAAAAACTAAAATAAGTTACTAAAATGAATCAAAATAAATTACAGGAGATACTTACAAAGATTGTTTGGAATGATAATGTCGGAGGAATATCTGATGCTTGTCTCATTAGTTTCAAAAAAGATGGCACAGGTGAATGTGACTATCGAGAATTGGGTGTCGAAGAGAGTGATGTTTTTGCATTTAATTATGAAATTAAAGAGAATAAAATAAAATTCTTCTTCCCAAAACAAAAAATTGAATATATCTTAAATATTAAAATAGTAGAACAGGTACAAAAAAATATTTATGATGAAATTATTGGGACTGAATACATTCTGATATTTGATGATCATCCTTATTTTTTAATAAAAGAAATGTTGGAAAAAAAAGAGGTTTCAATTGGAGGGGGAAAGGTTGAATTCTATCAATGGCATTGGTGAAAAAAAATGTTAGCAAAGTATTTTTCAATAGTTGGATATAGTAAGTCTGGAAAAACCTTTTTAATAGAAAAAATCATCAGCTATTTGACAAAAAAGGGCTATAAAGTGGGAGTATGTAAATATATTCACCATCCAGGGTTCGGGATTGATATTCCTGATAAAGATACTACTAAATATTATGAAAATGGAGCTAAAATTATCTCATATGTTGCACCAGATGCATCAGGTATTATCTATATTGAAAAAGACAATATTAATATGACTTTAAGAAATATCGAAACTAAAGTAGATTATTTAATTTTAGAAGGTTTTAGAGATTTAGTGGGAGTACCCAATATAGCTTTGATTAAAGACAAATCGGACTTTGATGATTTTCTAAATGAATATACGACAGGAGTAACAAGTCATCTTATTGATTTATCTAAACATAACTTGTTTATTAAAAACGAAGATATCCCTATATTTGTTGAAAAAAGAGCATTGCCCCCGATGCCAGGTCTAAATTGTAAAAATTGTGGATATAAGACGTGTCATGACTTTTATATAGAACTTATTCAAGGTAAAGAAAATATATCTAAATGCGATAATCAAGATATGAATGTTAAATTATTAATAAATGATAAACAAATTATTCTAAAACCGTATGTCGAAGAGGTCTTTCAGAAAGTAGTTACGGCATTAGTTGAAACTTTAAAGAAACCTGATGAAGAGATAAAATCGATTAATCTACTCATAAAAAATTTCTAAATAAAGTTCTATTATTTATAGAATTTGATAAAACTTCCCATTCCCTCTGATATTAGCAAATCACGTGAAACAGTTATATCTAATGGTGTCTCATGATTGATGTTAAAAATATAACCTTTAAACAGAT
>JABXJV010000003.1 GCA_013375355.1 Candidatus Helarchaeota archaeon | reverse complement strand
TTTTGCTGATTTCTTGAATGGAATTTCGAGGGTAATTATTTTTTATATATTTTTTTTGTCTCTTAGTTAGGTTCATATTCTACAAAAAGTCTCTTAAAATGAATTTCTTTTCAATTTTTTAACATATAGGCTATTCTTATTTTATTTAAATAGAAAAGAAAAAAGATAATTCATATTTAGCGGAATTAATTTTTATCTCTGATTTTATAACTTTTCTTTTCAATTTTACTGAAATTAACAATCATTTCTCCCAAAAGACCGATTGAAATAAACTGAATTCCCAGAATAATAAGAAGAATTCCTAAAAAAAGGAGTGGTCTGTTTCCAATTCCGTGTCCCTGAAACCATCTTATAGTAAGATATAAATTAATCCCGAAACCTGAAGTAAAAAACAAAAATCCAACTATACCAAATAAATGGAGTGGCCTGTGAGTATATTTGGCAACGAACATTACAGTGATTAGGTCAAAGAATCCATAGAAGAATCTGGATGCGCCATATTTAGATTTCCCGAATCTTCTGGGATGATGTACTACCTCAACCTCATCCACCTTGAATCCTTCAAAAGCCGCAAGGGCAGGTATATATCTGTGCAGTTCACCATAAACTTTTATATTTTTCACTACAATTTTTCTGAAACACTTAAGTCCACAGTTAAAATCGTGAATCTTTATTCCAGTCAAAATTGAAGTAACAAAATTAAAAATCCTTGATGGTATTGTCTTATTTATTGGGTCTTTTCGATTCTTTTTCCAGCCAGAAACAATGTCGTAACCCTCATTTAATTTTGAGACGAGTTTAGGAATCTCACAAGGATCATCCTGAAGGTCTGCATCTATTGTTATAACAATATCCCCCTCTGCCTCAGAAAATCCCAAATCAAGTGCTGCTGATTTACCATAATTCTTCTGAAGCTGGAATACTCTTACTTTATCATCTTTATTTCTTATTGATTTAAGAACATTATATGAATTATCGGTTGAGCCGTCATCTATAAAAATTAACTCATATTTCTCACTGAGCCTGGATATCTCCTCGGACAGCTTTTGATACAATTCAGGCAATGATTCCTCCTCATTCAAAAGAGGAACTATTACACTGTAATCAAGTCTATTATATTTATTTTCCATATAAAAATTTTAACTAACTAATATCATAAATCTTTTATCTTCCTTTTTATCAATTGATAAAAAGGACTACTTCATTTGATTTCTAAAATACTCAATAGTCTTTTTTAATCCATCTTCCAGAGAGACTTTAGGTTCCCAGTCGAGAGTTTTCTTTGCAAGAGATATATCTGGCTGTCTTATATGCGGGTCATCTACAGGAAGTTCCTTATAAACTATTTCACAATCAACATTCATCAATCTCATTAAAAGTTTCGCAAAATCAATGACAGTCATCTCGTTCTGACTGCCGAGATTTACAACGACTACCTCATTAGTGTGAATCAATTTATATATCCCTTCTACAAGGTCGGATATATAACAAAAGCTTCTCGTCTGGCTTCCATCTCCATAAATAGTAATTGGCTCTCTCTTTAATGCCTGATTTATAAAAGTAGGCACAACTCTCCCATCATCTGCTTTCATCCTCGGACCAAAGGTATTGAATATTCTTGCAATCCTGATATCAATTTTATGATACCTGTGATACGCATACGTTATAGCCTCCGCAAACCGTTTTGCCTCGTCATACACTCCCCTCGGACCAATAGGATTTACATTCCCCCAGTATTCTTCACTTTGTGGATGTATCAACGGGTCCCCATAAACCTCCGACGTAGATGCAAGTAGAAAACGGGCATTTTTTGCTTTTGCCAGGCCAAGTGCCTTATGTGTCCCAAGGGCACCAACTTTTAATGTCTGAATAGGATACTCAAGATAGTCATTTGGACTGGCTGGTGAAGCAAAATGAAGTATCCAATCCAGAGGACCATCAACAAATATATAATTCGTTATATTGTAATAAACAAACTCAAAGTTACGATTACCCATAAGATGTGTAATATTGTCTATCCTTCCAGTAAGGAGATTATCCATACAGATTACTTCATGGCCCTTTTCTAAAAAATAATCACACAAATGGGAACCTATAAATCCTGACCCACCTGTTATCAATACTCTCATTTATCTATATCCTTTTAACTATTAAATAATATTATATATATTTTAAATATAATAATTTATATTATTTTAATCAATTTATTTTTATTTTATTGTTCCTGTAATTATCTAATCTAAGCAATTTTCAAATGATAAGTTCTTTTACACCTTCTGGTATATTTATCTTAAACTTTGAAGAATCTATCCCTTTATTTAATTTAATACTTTTGTAAATTAGAGTTATTCTTTCATCTGGCATAGTATATCTTATAACTCTTGGAATAAAAAAGTTTAAACTTCTTTTAAATTTATCAAACCTTTTTTCCAAAATAATATCTTTATTTTTATCTAATCTAATATATTTATTAATCTGCCATATTTTTTTGTCGATAAAATACTCTTCAAATCCATAATCTACTTCAGAAATGATAATATACTCCTCTTTTCTCTCTAAAACTTGGGTCGTTTCATTATGAGGGATAATATATGGATTAAATCTTCCTCCCAGTAGTTCAAGGATCTCAACAAATTTCAATTTTGTCCCTAATAATTTTTTTAATTTTTCACTATTATACTCTCCAATATATTTTAAATTTTCTCTAATATTATAATACTTTAATTCACTTTCACTAAAGAAAATATATGCTAAATCGAGACCAAATGGACCCTCCAACTTTACCATTATCGAATCTGGAAATTTAATATAAATTTCTGCGTTCGTTCTTTCTGAATATTCTTTTGATTCAAAATATATTATTCCCTTTCCGATAAATGTTTTTAACATCCTTGAGTTATAGGACAATTCTTTTTTAAATTCTTCAACAGAAAATTCTCTATTCCGAAAATCGATTTCTTTTAATTTTACTGCGCAGTTTGAAACCAGAATCAAAAATAAATATATCATAAAAATGAATATTTTTGTAGTGATGTTCATTTCCTTATTCTGACTAAAAGTAGAAATTTTATAATTCATTATAAAAAAAGGGAATTTAATTCCCTTATAATTGTTTTATTCTACTTTATCTAATTAAAACTTGTCCTTTCCCTTTATTGTCTAAGGAACTTATCTTTAATTTTCCTCTATTTTCTTTAACAGATTTTTATTATCTTTATCAATTTCTAAAGCCTTTTTCCAATAATATTTGGCATTTTTTATATCACCGAGTTTTAAATAAATATCACCGAGATGTTCTAATATTACTGGATGGGGCTCTGATTCCTTCTCGGTTATATCAGCTGCTTCTTTCATATATTTCAAAGCCTCTTCATATTGATTGAGTTTATAATAAATCCAACCGAGAGTATCAAGGTAAGAACCGTTTCTTGGTTTCTTCTTCACTGCTCTCTTGGACATTTCAAGTGCTTTATCCAGTTTTTCCCCCCTTTCAGCAAGAATATAACTGTAATTATTTAATGCGATGTCGTATTCAGGGTCAATTTTAAATATTTCATCATAAATCGCTTCTGTTTTATGGAAGTCACCCATATTATAAACTATATCGGCTTTCAAATTTAAAAATCTTAATTCTTCCGGATTTATCCTAAGCCCGTTATTTACAGACTCTAAAGCTTGATCGTATCTTTTTAATCGAAAATAAGACAAAGCAAGTCTGAAATACGTTTCAGATACTGATGAGTCAATTTCTACTGCTTTCAGGAAATTTTTAACTGCCTCTTGATATTTTTTATTATTATATTTTATTTCACCTAACCTGAAATAAAGTAATATATCTTCAGTTTCGTTTTTAATTCTATCAAACATAGATTCTGCTTCTTCATCTTTTCGAGCAAGAAAATAGGCATCGGCTATTTTTATTTTTGACTCTGTACCTACATCATCAAATAATGCTTTTGCCTTCTCTAAATTATTCATACTTATATATAAATCACACAATTCCTCCTTTATATATTTCGTATCTTTATTTAGTTTTATCCCCTTCTCATACAATTCAATAACTCGAGAAGTATCCTTTTCAGCAAGATACAATAAACCAAGACCATAATACAATTTATCATTGTCTTTAAATTTGTCCAAAAACCTTTCGAACACAGCAATACCAACATCTGTGTTTTTAGTTTTTATAAAAGAATCAGCAATATGCTTATATACATTTGGATTTACTGATGGATTACCTAAATAGTAGGAACTATTCAGCACTGCCTTATCAATATTTTTGTTTCTTAAATATAAATCTGTGAGGAGTAATTTTAGGGGTGTAATTTGACCTATATTCTTCAGCATACTTTCGACCAGTTTTTCTGCTTTTTGATATTTTCCTCTTGGGAGATAAAGTTTCATAAGTAAAGTTCTTCCAACATCGTAGTCATCTGGTTTTAACTGTAAGTATTTTTCAAACATTAACATAGCACGTTCATCTTTCCTCAGATAGTAATAATCTTCTGCCAAAGAAAGGTAAAAAATGGGCACATTGGGGTCATATCTTACCGCATCCTGATATTCCAAAATCGCTGCTGCATATTCCTCTTTCATGTCATATATTATACCCTCTACATAATGTTCCATTGCTCTTGAATTATACGAATTATTTTCACCTGCATACAAACCATCAGAAATTTCATGTTTATATACAAAGCTTTCCCCAAATAATATCAGAATTAAAATCACAAAGCCCAATAAGAATTTTATACCAAGAATCGACTTTTTTATTTTATTAATCATTTTCGCTTTCTTTTATTCTTATTTCATAACTTTGGCAAATTTATAATATACATAATAAATCATATTTTCACATTAATATTACTTACCCGTCATGCTGAATTTATTTTCACAAAGTGACCACTTCGTGGCAGCATCTAAAACAAACAAATAATAGATTCCGAAACAAGTTCGGAATGACATAGTAGGGGAACATTATATTGTGTTTTAGTCCATTTTAGCAAGATTAGAATTTCATCACATTATCTAATAATTACTGGGTATTTCAAAATTTGCCAAAGCTGTGTTACTAATTTAAATATTTAACTATTTCCTCTGCGCCCATGTCCCCGTGAACAATTTTAGAAATAGTCTGAATCATTTTTGATGTGTTTTCTTCTTGGAGGATGTCACTTCCAATATAAAAATCCTTAAAATAATTATAATAAAGTTTTAAAAATCTACAATTAGAAAGGATAATTTATAGATGTATAACAAATTTATAAAAAAGTTACTAT
>JABXJV010000244.1 GCA_013375355.1 Candidatus Helarchaeota archaeon | reverse complement strand
TTGAGCCGTTTGAAACTTTCATATTCGCACTTTTCCTGAACTGTTAATTCATATTCAGGTTTAGGAGTAATTGCGGTAACAGTTTTCTGGATGGCGGAAAACCCTAATGAAAGATATACCATAAAAAATACTATTCCATAAACTGCATAAAAAGCCCCAAGTCCTTTAGAGTTGTATCTTTCCTCAAATAAATCTCCCAATGTTATATATCTCATCCTCCTGTACCACACGCCATAAAGCCAGTAAAAAGGTGTGCAGAAAAGCCAGTTTAAAGATGTCCATATCCCTGATATTCCACCTATGAAGGTATTTCTTGCTGTGCTGATAGGGCTGTCCGCTGTTGTGCCTGTCCCGAATGCGGCAAATGTCTGGAAAACTTTACCAAATGCTCTGCCCCCCATAAAAAAATCTTCCTGGTTCTTTATCCTCTTCATGGTAAAATACCCTATCCCTATCATCACAAGCATATATAGAACCAATACTAAAATATCAAAGAGATGTATTCCAAACATATTAATAAGATAATTTAATTTTACATATCACAAATTAGGTGAGTTTGAATTCCAGTTTATAACCATTCATATCCATTTCTGTTGTGAATTTAAATATCAGGTGAATTGCTTTCATGAAGTTTTTTTGCCATTTTGGTTATCGTCTTTCTCGGAATAAACCTTTCCATAAATATAAAAAATTTGTTTCTTAATCCTGGAACAGCAATGGTTTTATCATTTTTTAAAGCATCGAATCCAACTTTAGCAACCTTATCAGCACCCATAAGACCGTATCTTACATATCTTACATTCTCTATTTCAGCGCTCTTAAAGAAATTTGTTTTCGTTGGTCCAGGACAGAGACAGGTCACCGTAACCCCGGTCCCCTCAAGTTCAATCGCGATAGATTCAGTAAAAGTCAAAACAAACGCTTTTGTTGCACTATAAACACTATGAAGGGGAATACCACAAAATCCCCCCATTGAGGAGACATTGAGAATTTTCCCATACCCATTTTCAATCATTGAGGGTAATAATAAACCGGTTAGGTGGACTAAAGATAATATATTTAACTGAATAATCTTAAGATGTTTCTCTAAATCTGTATCTGAAAAATTCCCAAGATATCCAACTCCTGCATTATTTACAAGAATATCCACAGGAATACCTTTATCTCCCAATTGATTGCATATCTCTTCTGGAGCCTCACTTCTGCTCAAATCCTTTGCCAGCACCAATACACTTACTTTATGTTTATTCTCTATTTCTCTCTTGATATTTAATAGCCTCTCTTCGCTTCTGGCGGTGATTATTAGATTTGCTCCGTCTTTCGCAAATAATTTAACAAACTCATATCCTATTCCGCTCGAGGCACCAGTTATAAGTGCGGATTTTCCCTTAAAAGAATCCATTTTTAATAAATTCCTTTAAATATTTAACTCATATTTTTTGTTATCATAATAAAATTTCTAAAAGTAATTAAAGGTCTTACTCTATTTGTCCTACGAAAAATTATTAAAACAATACCAGAAAGGTGAAAGATATGAGGCATATTTCAATGGTAAGAAAATAACTATAATAAAAATGATACTTAATTAGTTCTACTTATCTTTTCTAACAGCTTCTCGGCGGAATTAATATAATTTTCATAAAAATAAATCTTCGTTTCAACTTTACCCTTATAAGGCAAAATCATATTCAGATATTTTTTTGCATCTTCGATTTTTCCGAGTTTATAATTGCACAATGCTAAATAATACCAGCATTCGATTTCTCCTTCTATTCCATAAAAATCTTTTTCTCTAAGCCTTTGAAGTATTTCATTATATAAATCAATGGCTTTCTCCCACTCTTCGATGTAAATGTAACCGTAACCTTTAAACCACAAAGGGTGCAAATTATTATTCCTCCTTATCAACTCATCAGCAATTCTTAATACTTCGTTAAAATCTTTCTCTTCGATATAGATTCTTAAAAGGCACAATTTCCCTGGAATTTCAGTAAATTTTCCTTTTTCTATAGAAATCTTAACTTCATCAACCCCCTTTTTTCTTTCATCACCAACAAAAGGCAACCACCAGAATATTTTTGATTTTACACTTTTCCAGTAATGATAGGTCCCCAGACCATAATAAGCGTCATACAAAGTAGGATCTATCTTAAGACAATTTTCAACTTTATCAGCGGCTTTTAAAGCGTCCATAAAAGCCCCCCACCAGTTGCCAACCATCGCTCTTCTTACCCCCCTTATGCCTATTGCACCTCCTGAAAAAAGATAAACTTCTGCAGAAGGATTCTCCTTTTTTTCTAATATCTCCGCTTTTTTTATAGCAGTACTTGCCGCTTCATCGAATTCATCCATAAACTTTAAATTCCTGTACTCATCCATAATAAGGTCATAACTAAATGCCTTGCAAAAATACCCAAATGGATTTTCAGGTTCAATCACACAAAGCGAATCAAATTTTCCCATTGCACCCACAAAATCATCCCTGAACAACCGATTAAGCCCATCAAGAAAAATCCTCTCCATCTCTGGAGATAAAGTCAGAGCAGCAAATACATTTATTTTATTAATCAAATAAAAGATAAAAATTATCTTTACTATCCTAAAAGACAAAACATTCATCATTTTCAATAATATTATTCTATTATATTATTATTCTATTATATTATTATTATAAAACTAAATTTTATTTAATTCAAGGAAAAAAATCGGAAATTTTGATTCAGTTACATTCTTAGAAATTTACAATTTTTATTATTTTAAGGGTGTATTTGCAATTTAATGGAAATAAAATTTTAAAAGATTCTTCCAAATAGGTAATAGAGTCTTATATATCATAAACTTGATTCTATGCGTCCAGTGCAACAACGTTTTTTAAAATATAATTGACTTTTAAAGTTAGTTTAATTAATTTAAATAAGAATAAACTATATATATCATTTCGAGGTAAAAAATGGAAAAAAGGAGTGTATTATTTGCAGACGATGACAGGGATTTTAGAAGTTTTATGAAAGATGCTATAGAAGAAGTCTCCAAAAATATAGAGACAGAATTAATAATCACAGAGGCTCAGGATGGTGCTGAAGCAATCAAGTTATTTGACGAATCAATTAACCAAAAAAAGCCTTTTGATATCGTTGTTACTGACTATATGATGCCCTCAGCCTCCGGTCTTCAGGTAATTAAACATATCATAAAAACAAATCCTGTTCCAATAATTGTAATGAGTGCTTATAAAGAAGCAGAAACCGTTGACTTTATTAAAGAAGGAGCTATAATATTTATTTCAAAACCATTCCAATTTGCCCAGATTATCTCTGCATTTTCCGAAGCAGTTTCACTATCCCTTGTGGAAGAGGACATAAAGAAAGCCGAAGAATCAATTAAAGAATTGGAAAAATTAACATCTTAAGATTGTTTGGAACTCTAAAGAAATTGGAAAAAAATTTTTCACATTCTTCATTTTTTACGTATAGTGATTTGATATATATTTATTAAAAATTTATAAACTTTCAGTTTAAATAAAGGTAAAAAAATATTACATGACATTTTTAAATTCCATAATACTCTATGGAATAGCATTAGTAAGCGTCCCTATTTTAATCCATCTTTTTACCAGAAGAAAAAAAGAAACAATCAATTTCAGTTCTCTTAGATTTTTAAAAATTTTAGAAAGCCGAAGAATAAAAAAGTTAAGAATTCAGCAAATTATCCTCCTCATCTTACGCACCCTTATAATTTTATTGATAATAATAGCCTTTAGCCGGCCAGCCTTGAAGGAAACATCAGCAGGTAAAACAGGAAACCATATTAAAACTTCAGCGGTAATAATACTTGATAATTCTTTAAGTTCTATGGCTGGAGGTGGCAATGAGCAATTTTATGACAATATTAAAAATTGTTCCGCTGAGATTATAAAGAGTTTCCAGGAAAATGACCAGATTTATATTGTTTCTGTTTCAGAATCAGAAAAACTAAAATCCATAAATCCAATTTTCGATAAAAATAAATCCATGTTATTGATTAAGGATTCAAAACCATCCTATCTCTCAGCCGATTTAAACAGGATTATTGATGATGCTGAACATGTGTTATCCGCATCAAAAAATTATAACAAAGAGATTTATGTTTGCACGGACATGCAAAACACAACCTTTGGCTATAAAAAAGAAAAAAAGATAATTTCGGAAGAACCTTTACGAACAAAACTATTTATTCTCACTGACAGTCAATTTAAAAAAGACAATATTAGTGTGGAGAGTGTCAGGATAAGAAATCAGATACTTCAAAAAAATAGAGAAATTGAAATTGAAACTGTAATTGCAAATTTTACTGAGAAACCAGCCAATGACTTATTAGTCAATCTTTATCTAAGTGGAAGAAGAACCGCCCAAAGAACGATTAATATCGACAAAAGGTCCTCTGGAACTGTTACATTTTCAGTAATTCCAGAAATATCCGGGCTTGTTTCCGGGTCTGTGGAAATTGAGAGCGACCTGCTCGAAGAGGACAACAAAAGATATTTTGACATCTTCATACCAGAGAAGATGGAAGTTCTGCTTGTCTCCATTAAGGATGATTCTGAAAATTATGTAAAACTTGCTTTAAACCCGGAAAAGTCGGATTCATCACTTATTATACTCACTCAAATTAACCCATCTGGATTTTCAACTGTTGATGTCAAAGATTTTGACATTATAATCTTTGACAACATGAAAAATATTCTCGATTCAGATATCCAAAGACTAAAAAATTTTCTCAAAAGTGGAAAAGGAATAATAATCTTCCCCGGCGAAGAGACCGATATAAATTATTACAACAGGGTAACAGCAAAAGAACTTAATTTACCGAAGATTCTATCTATCAAGAAGACTTCAGAACCAAGTAGAGGTTTTATTACATTCGGCAGAATAGATTTTCATCACCCAATATTTACTGGTTTGTTCGAAAAAGAGAAAAAGACTATTGATTCTCCGAAGTTTTATAATTTTTTTACAATAGAGAAAATTAATGGTGGTGATGTGATTATAGAACTTTCTGATGGAAATCCTTTTTTGGAAGAATCTACCCTCAACAATGGAAGAATATTAACATTTGCCTCCTCTGCCAATGCAATGTGGAGTGATTTTCCTTACAAGGGAATTTTTGCACCAATAATTAATCAGGCAGTTCATTATCTTTCTACTGAAACTTTTACCGAAAAGAATGGTTTATTAATTGGGGACGAGATTTCATTTTTTACTAAGTCCAAGGCAAAAGAATTTGAAATCGAAAAACCTGATGGGTCCAAAGAAAAGGCAGAAATCCAGATCCAGTCGGATAACTATTTAGTAAAGTTCGGGAATACTGACCAGCCCGGGATTTATAAATTATTTGCGGATAAAAATCTGATAAAAATTTTTTCAGTTAATATTGACCCTAAAGAATCTGACCTCTTTAAACCAAAAAAGGATGATATAAAATCAATTGCTGGAGCCGATAGGGTTATTTACTTCGATAAAGAAAAAGATATACCAGGTTTAATAAAACAATCAAGATTTGGAAAGGAGATTGGAAAATATTTTTTGTTAGGAGCCCTTGTATTACTCGGATTAGAAATGTGGATTGAAAAGGAAAAAAAATCAGAAGAAATTACTTCTTTTAAAAAAAGTGAGAATTCCGTAACATAATATTTTTAGAAAGGAGAGAAAAAAACAAAAATTTGAAGAGAGAAAAAGCAATCATAGTTGAAGTTTATGATAGATATGATTCCGATTGGGAAATACAGGAGAGTATTAAAGAACTTCTCCTACTTTCAAACTCTGCCGGGATAGAAGTGTCTGAGCAGGTAACACATGTGAAGAGAGGTATTGACCCCGGATTTTATATCAGGAAAGGCAAAGCGGATAAAATATCAAAGATAGCGAGCAGAAATGGGGTAGATTGCGTAATATTTGATGTAGATTTATCGCCTTCTCAGGCTCGGAACCTTGAAAAGGTAATCGGCAAAAAAATCATAGACAGAAGCGGGCTCATACTTGATATCTTCGCAGGAAATGCACGCACCAGACAAGCAAAAACACAGGTTGAACTCGCCCAACTTAAATATATGCTCCCACGACTCACCAGATACTGGACACATCTCTCCAGACAGGAAGGCGGCGTGGGTATAGGATTGAGAGGACCTGGTGAGACCCAGCTTGAAGTGGATAGAAGAAACATCAAAAAAAGGATTAAAAAACTCTCTGACACACTCGAAAAATTCGAAAAAAGGAGAATCACAAGAAGTAAAAAGAGAAAAGATATATTTAAAGCAGCTCTTATCGGTTATACAAATACAGGCAAGTCCACTCTCCTTAACGCTATAACAAAAGCCAACGTTCTGGTAGAAGACAGACTGTTTGCTACACTTGATTCAACGATAAGAAGGGTAAAATTTAAAAATCAATTCGATATTCTCCTATCTGACACAGTCGGATTTATTAAAAAACTCCCTCACCACCTTATCGCATCCTTTAAAAGCACTCTCGGAGAGGCAAAAGATGCAGACATGCTTCTCCATATTGCTGACATCACCCACCCAAAACTTGAGGAACAGATTTTTGCTGTAAACGAAGTATTACAGAGTCTGAATATTTTGGAAAAGCCAACAATTATGGTCTTTAATAAACTTGATATATTAAGAGATGAAAGAGTTATATGGCAAACGAAATACGAATATCCGAACGCTGTTTTTATATCTGCACTGAGAGGAATTGGACTAAGTCATCTCGTCCAGGAAATAGTCAGGTTTGCCGTGAGAAATCTCGTTGATGATGAAGTCGTCATACCATTTTCAAAGTTCAAATATATCGACAAAATAAAAAAAATCGGCAAGGTAATCTCCACCACATTTGAGGATGAACATATCTGCGTTCACTATAAAGCAAGAAAGGAGGATTTGGGAAGAATTAAAAATATTTTGGATAATAACATAGAATAAATAAAAGG
>JABXJV010000243.1 GCA_013375355.1 Candidatus Helarchaeota archaeon | reverse complement strand
TATCTAGTACATCAGAAGAGATTTAAAAATTCAACTTAATTTTTTTTAATTTTAAAAATATATAGCTTAATTTCAAAATTATTTAGTTTCTTTATCTTATTTTTTCTGATTTTATTGGAACCTCTATAATCTAAATTTTTTTTATTTGGATTAATTTTTAAAACATACAATCGTATTAAAAAATTGACAAAAAATTAAAATGAAAACTCGTAAATTGGATATTAACTTTATAGTTTTCACCTAATAACCAAAAAATTTGATATTTAGGCTTAAAAATCATTTTGGAGTTTATATTATGCTTGATGTAATCTTAATGTCGGGCAGAACAATAAATCAAGGGAGATCTCTGGAAGGTGGTAAACTCGATGATGAAGCAGTCATTGCTACAGGTTCAGTTTTCATGGATCAAGAAGATATGAAAGCCATGAAAATTTTAACTGGAACATTAGTAAAAGTAAAGACAGAATTTGGGGAAATTGTTGTTCGTGCTCGAATAAGTCCTGAACAACCTCATAAAGGTATTATTTTTATTCCTATGGGAATTTATGCTAATGCTGTAATAGATCCAGAAACAAACTCAACTGGAATGCCAACATATAAAGGTATAAAGGCAACTGTAGAGCGAGTAGTGGGAGAAAAACTTTTAACCCCTGCAGAGATAGTTGCTAGTTATAAAGCGGAGTGAGTAAAATGGCTGAAAAAAGTAAAAAAGCTGAAAAAGTTATTTCAGATATCACCTGTTCTTTTTGCGGTGCCTTATGTGATGATTTAGAAGTAGTTGTTAAAGATAATAAGATTATAGAAACCCGAAATGCTTGTACGATAAGTACCGTAAAACTATTTGCATGCAATAATTGGGAGCACCGCATAACTAAACCCTCTGAAAGAGTAAATGGAGAATTAAAAGAAATCAAACTTGAACAAGCCATAAAGAAAACAGCTAAAATTTTAGTAGATGCAGAGAGACCATTATTGTATGGGTGGGCAAATACGGATAATGTTGCTATTGGCCTAGGAGTTGAGCTTGCAGAATTAGTAGGTGGAGTTTTTGATAATACAGCGACAGTTTGCCATGGACCAAGTATTATAGCAGAACAAGACGTTGGAGTTTCAACTACAACACTCGGAGACATAAAAAGTAGAGCAGATATGGTTCTATTTTGGGGTTGCAATCCAATGGCAGCTCATCCAAGACATTTAGCTCGTTACTCAATTTTTCCACGTGGGTTTTTTAGAGACAAAGGTGTAAAAGAAAGAGAAATGATTGTTATCGATCCGAGGAATACTGATACTGCTAAACTTGCAGATCAGTTCATTCAAGTTGAGCCTGGTAAAGATTTTGAGTTAATGAGTGCAATTAGGGCTGTTTTAAACGGATTAGAGCTTAAAGAGGCTGAAGTTGCTGGTGTTCCCAAAGAAGATATTATAGAACTTGCCGAAAAACTTAAAAAACCCAGTTTTGGGATATTATTCTTCGGATTGGGTCTTACGATGAGTAGTGCAAAGCATAGAAATATAGATATTGCTATTTCTCTCACTCGTCAATTAAATAAATATACTAAATGGCTGATAATGCCTATGCGGGGACATTGGAACGTAACAGGGGCTAATACGGTACCAACATGGAATGTTGGATATCCATTCTGTATCGATTTCTCATTGGGTTATCCACGATATAGTCCTGGAGAATATTCCGCCAACGATCTATTATATAAAGGGGAATGTGATGCAGCATTAGTTGTAGCTTCGGATCCTGCTGGAAATTTCCCAAAAAAGGCCGTTAAGAACCTTGCAAAAATCCCTATAATAACAATAGACCCTCATCATACTCCGACAACTGAATTATCACAAATTTTAATTCCAGCCGCCGTAGTTGGAATAGAAACAAGTGGTACTGGATATCGTATGGATCATGTTCCACTCCATTTGAAAAAATTAATAGAGCCCCCTGAAGGAAATCTACCAGACGCAGAGATACTACGAAAAATCATCGAAGAAGTTAAGAAATTGCAAAAATAAATTAAATTTTTTAATAACTTTTCATTTTTTACAATCTCATTTCTTATTGAATTACTTTAATTGATATTTCTCAATAAATTTTTTTATTCCAACTTCCCGTTCAGCTTTGTTGCTAGTATTAATCTCTTCTGCTTCTGCTTCAATGATCATACCTTCTTCTAATGTGGATGCTTTGCACTTGTCAAAACATGCTTTAATCATACTCATAGTCGGAGGATTCTTCTTCGAGAGAGTTGTTGCAAATTCTAACCCCTCTTTTTCCATTTCTTCTTTTGTTTCAAAAATTTTTGTAACTAAACCCATTTTATCCGCTAGCTCCAATTTAATGTGTTCCCCGGTCATTAAAATATATTTAGCATCAGAATCACTTCGACAAATCTTTGGGGTAATAGTCATTCCTCCGTGGGTTGGAAACATGAAAGAATAATTGATCTCGGGAAGACAAAACGCCACATCCTTTAGAACAAACCTAAAGTCACAAGCAAACGGAACAAGGCATGCGATCCCTATAGCATAATTATGAACTAAACAAATTGTTGGGATAGTCATGTGGTTTAAGAGTCTAATAAATTCTTTTCCCACATCTCTAAAAATTTGAAGAGTAGATTTTTCATTGGTCATTTGTTTTAAATTGAATCCTGCAGAAAATGCTCGACCATTTGCTTGAATGAGTAAGGCTCTAATTTTCGTATCATTTTTTACTTTTAATAAAGCATCTCGAAAACCCACTACTTGTTCTTTATCAAATAAGTTTAATTCTCCGTTATTAAGCGTTATTCGAGCAACTTTTCGAATTGTTTCATAAATTACTTTTTCAGAACTTTTATCACTCATAATTCTCACTTTACCAGTTTAAACATATTAATTATGAATAAAAATACAGTAATTTAATTCTAATTTTAAATTTTTTTTAATAGCTAATAATTAAATTAAATATTTGCTAGTTCATAATATTTTATCAATTTATCTTGTAATTGAGCAAATTTTGGTAAGGAATCTTTGATTTTGTAAATATTTTTCCCCTTTAGATGTTCAATATCTTTTAGTTGATCAGATATTTTAATTCTATCAATAATTTCATTTGAAATTAAAAAATCAGCTTTATATGGTGCATAATGAACAATGCAAGCATCTTTTTTAATTTTTATAAAGTGGCGTAACTTATTTTTTTCATCTTTCTTTCTAAAATTCCATGTTTCTTCTTTATAATCCATTTCAACCTCTTCTAATATTTCTATTTCAAAGTCTTTTAATTCATCTTCCCGAAATTTTGTTTTAAATGTTGTTTCGAAAGCAGTTTTTAATCCTTCGATGGTTTCATCAACCGTTATTATTCGATCTAATTCTTTATTTAGTGTGGTGATGTTTTTTTCTAATTCATCGTTAGTTAATTTCCGAAAATTATCGCTAGGTACATTTAAAGCTTTACAAAATTTCTCGTAATTAAAATCTAGAAGTATATTTCCTGCCATTACTCCTGTATTTTCAATAGATATCGCACCATTTCCTGAAATTTTTCGATTATTTATTTGAATTTCGTTGAAATAAATTTCAGAATTTAGATTCAAATTTCTTAAAAATTGGTTTGGGCCTTTTAATGATATTGAATATAAATTTTTGAATGGAGAAGGGAACCCAAACCCGTTAAGAATTACATTATAAAAAACTTGCCCCTGTTCTAAAAGAACTAATCCCCCACCCGTAGTTCTTCTAACCAATTCTATTTTATTTTTCCTACAATATTCAAGATCTACTTCTTCATAATAATTTTGATGATAACCACAACTAATTGAGCTTTTATTTGTTGTAGACAAGATAAGTGCATTTATTTTTGGCGTATTGGAAATTGATAACGCTAATGCATGATATATAGCTTGCAATCGAATTGGTTCTAAATTTTTTAATAAAAAAAATCGCCAAGTTTTATTGAAAACCATTTTTATGTCATTTTTTAATAGATTGAAGATAATGATAAAACATTTTCAGTTCATTTTTTCTATGAAAATTAAGATTATAAAAGAATAATTAAATGTAAATTCTTTTGTAGTTTGGAAATACATTATCCGATTATCTGTTTAAAAGTGGATATTTTTGGCGAAAGGAATATTAGTCATAGGTGGCGGTATATCCGGAATTCAGACTTCACTAGATTTGGCAGAAATGGGACTAAATGTCTATATAGTTGAATCTTCCCCAAGTATAGGTGGAAAAATGGCTCAACTGGATAAAACCTTTCCCACTAATGATTGCTCTATTTGCATCCTTGCGCCAAAAATGGTTGAATGTGCTCGTCATCCAAATATAACTATTTTATCTTATAGTGAAATTAAAGAGATTAAAAGAAAGGATGATGAATTTCTAGTTAAAATTTTAAAGAAACCTCGTTATATAGACGAAAAAAATTGTACTGGTTGTAGAGCTTGCTTCGAAGTTTGCCCTATCGAAGTCCCTAATGAATTTGATTTGAATTTAAGAAATAGAAATGCAATTTATATTCCATTTCCTCAAGCAGTTCCTAATATTGCTACAATTGATATGGAAAATTGTATAAATTGTGATGCATGCTCTAAAAGATGTAAAACTAATGCAATAAATTATAAACAACAACCTAAATTAATCGAACTTGAAGTTCAATCGATTATAGTCTCTGTTGGGTTTGATCTATTCGATCCAAGTTTAATTCCGCAATACGGTTATAAAGAATTTAAAAACGTTCTAACTTCCCTTGAATTTGAACGATTACTAAGTGCATCGGGTCCTACTCAAGGAGAGGTTTTAAAGCTTTCCGATGGTCGAGCTCCAGAACATATTACTTTTATCCAATGTGTAGGGTCTAGAAATACAAAATTCAAATCATATTGTTCGAAGATATGTTGCTTATATTCTAGTAAAGAAGCTATAGTAACAAAAGAACATAATCCAAGCATTCAAGTTTCCATCTTATACAACGATCTCCGGGCAATGGGAAAAGGATTCCGAGAATTTATTGATCGTGGAGAAACGGAATATGGGATAAATTATATTAAAGCACTTCCAGGAGAAATTTTAGAAGATCAAATCACCAAAAAATTATATGTATCTTATGAAAATATAAGATCGGAAGAGC
>JABXJV010000242.1 GCA_013375355.1 Candidatus Helarchaeota archaeon | reverse complement strand
GGATAATAAACTTTCCCTTTTACCTCTTTTAAATCATCTTTCCCCTGAGGGTCAACAACATCTAAAAATATATAATGTTTCAATTCAGCATCATCAAGTGATACCGTATCCGGAAGAATCAGATTTGATATAACAGGCGGCAAGTTTTTTTCGCCTTCTATGAAAAGAATTGTATCAAGAAGTATTTCATTAATAAGGGGAGCCGAAAATTCAAGAATATACTCTCCACGATTAGATTTTATCTGTACTGAATTTATCATACGGGAAAATATCCCATCGCCAGGAACAATATCGCCGAGGTATGCATTGTCGTATAGTGTGTCTATTGAGGAGGGCAATTCATAAGAAGTAGTAAAAACCTTCATTAAAACATAACTTATACTCTTATAAAAACTCTTTTCCGTTTTCACTTGAACCAGAAAATCTTCAGACGTATCAGTATAAAGCGTATCAGGAATAATTGCTTCTTTAAAAAAGGGAGGGCTCGGATGTGAATCATTTGATGTTATTTTATTTTCCGAACATTTAACAGCGAATAATATAGTTAGTAAAAAAACACAATATTTTATCACAAAAATATATTTAAAATTAAAATTAAAGTTAAAATTCATTCTAGAAAAAATAAGAATAGCGGAAAGTTTTTATAGTTCTGTATATATTAAATATAAAAAACTCATCTTTCACCTTAAGGCAAAAGTAAAAAATCTTTACTTTAAGTTGTTAATGTAAACTAATTATTCTTTTATTATTATTTCCCATTGATAATAATCACTTTCACTTCGTTTTCTCAATTTAGAGATAATAGATCCGTTTAATTTACTTTTTTCTTTTTCTATTGAAACTAAAGCTATAGAATGATTATTATTTCTTACATTTGATTTTATAGAATCCCAACAATGTTTATATTCTTCCCTTCCATTTTTTCGATTACACATAAATAATAATCCAAACTCAATTCCATTGAAATCGGTTATGTTTTCTAAATATTTAAAAATTGTTCTTATTTTCTCAAAATATTTTTTAACACTTGTTTCAACCTCAACAACTATAAAAGGATTATCTTGTTTACATAATATTATATCTGCATTTTTTTGACCTCTTCTTCCTCCTCCAACTATAGGTGAAGGTGCTCCATCTAAGACACAATGTTTTTTTGATTGACTTAACCATTCTGTAGCAATAAAACCAATTATCGATGGATGTGCACTACCGTATAATCTTTCTAATTTTCCCCAACGAAATTTTTGAAGTATATTTTCAATTTCTTTAATACTCATATTTTCATAATTTAAAAATCATTAGCAAGAATTGTCATCCTGAACTTGTTTCAGGATCTTCTGTATACCATTCTTTTGATAAATCTTGAAATTCAGGGTTCATATTTTTTATCAAATTAAGCTTCCATTCTCTATGCCAGTTTTTCAACTGTTTTTCACGGGCAACCGCGTCTCTTATATTTTTAAACTCCTCATAATATATGAGATTTTTCAATTTATATCTTTTTGAAAAACCCTCAATTAATTCATTTTTGTGTTCATAAATTCTACGTCCGAGATCATTTGTAAGACCTATGTATAATGTTTTATTTTTATAATTAGTTAAGATGTATACATAATATGTTTTG
>JABXJV010000241.1 GCA_013375355.1 Candidatus Helarchaeota archaeon | reverse complement strand
TGGGATGGATGGGTATTGCTGGTACTGCTGCTATAGGGTTAGGAATGACCGTGTCAGGAATAATTCCTTCTTTAATTTATGGAAGTAATTTCCCATTAGAATTTCCATTCATGTTTGATTTCTTCGCAGGTCTTTTTTATTGTGGATTAACATTAACTTTAAAAGAACCGGAAAGAGGTGCACAAGATGAGGGGTTAGAAGAGTTGCGTCAACGTGGAGAAACTTATGATTATACCCTTACTTTAGATGGTGCTTTAGATTTTTTTAAAAGATCTATAAATCTGAAATTATTTTTCTTCCTCTTTTTATTAATTATTGTGAATTCTACATTAGGAAAACTATTTATTTTATTTTTAAATGTGCAACATGGAGTGTCCACAGGACTTGCAACATTAATGATGTTTTCAATATTTGGAATCCAATTGGTGGGTCAAATATACTGGGGAAACATAGCCGATAGGAAATATCGCGAAAAAAAAGATGGTAGATTGAATGTCATGATAAAAATATTAGGAATAGGCATGTGTTTTATAATTCCTGCATTTTTAATACCTTTTACTTTTAATTATCCAGCAGGTATTATTTTGTTTTATATATTTGCAATTGTTTTAGCTACAGGCTCATTTTTTATCATAGGCACACATCCCAATACCGGTGTTATTGTAGCAGATGTGAATTTTCCAGAAGTTAGGGCAACAACAAATTCAATAATGTTATTAGCTAATACTGCCGCAACTGCTATATTTATACCAATATTTACAATACTTGCCATTTACACACCATTAAATTATTCAGGAACTTATTTTATTTTTATGTTAATATGTTTTCCATCTGCCTTTCTCTTCTTACTTTCTATGAGGAAGTCAATTATTCCAAATATTGAAAAAATTCAAGAAGAATTAAGAAGAAGAGTTGAGAAAGATTAAGTAACATAAATAATTCAATTTTGATGGAGAAATTGAAGACGGAGAAAATAATAAAGGTACATGTAAAACCCAATTCAAAACAACAAAAAATTCAAGAAATTTCTAATGAATTATATGAAATATGGATAAAATCCAGACCAGAGAAGGGTAAAGCTAATAAAGAATTAATCAAGTTAATGGCTGATCATTTTAAGGTACAGCAAAACCAAATACAGATTATTCAAGGCTTAAAATCTAGAAATAAAATAATAGAAATCAATCTTGATCCCATAAATAAAAAAAAGATGAAGAAAATGAAAATAAATGACTGAAAAATATGAAATAACAGCAGAACAAAATAAGGTTATGGAGGATTTGCAAAGAATGAGTAAAAAATCCATTCCACGTGTTGCTAAAATTCAAAAGTGGACAACTGGAGTTAAAATTGAAGATAATAATGTAGTGGAGCTAGGATTATATGATTGCAATTTAACGAATCTCCCGGAGTCAATATCAAAACTTACATCGCTCCAAGTACTAAATTTGGGCAATAATCAGTTAACGACTCTCCCAGAGTTTGTAACAGAGTTTACATCGCTCAAAATACTATCCTTAGAAAAAAATAAATTGAAAACTCTCCCAGAGTCAATAGGAAAGCTCTCCTCGCTATTAGCACTATATCTAGAACGTAACGAGATATCAACTCTCCCAGAGTCAATTGGTAACCTCTCCTTACTCCAAAAAATACAATTAAATTCTAATAAGTTAACTAATCTCCCAGAGTCGTTAGGAAAGCTCTCCTCGCTCTATGAACTTTTTTCATATTATAACGAATTAATGACTCTCCCAGAGTCGATAGGAAACCTCTCTATGCTCAAAATACTAGATTTAAGGAAAAATGATTTAGAGACTCTCCCAGAGTCGATAGGAAACCTGTCCTCGCTTTTAGAACTATATTTAGATAAGAATTGGTTATCGACTCTCCCAGAGTCAATAGGGAATCTCTCCTCACTAAAAGAACTATATGCAAATGATAACGAGTTATCGACTCTTCCAGAGTCAATAGGGCATCTTTCCTCACTCAAAAAACTATATTTGAATGGTAACAATTTATCTACTCTCCCTGAATCGTTAATAAATCTTAAATCGCTCGAAGTGCTAGATTTAGCTAATAACAAGTTCTACAAGCTCTCGACTCTCCCAGAGGTTATAAAAATTTTGGAACGAATGGGAGTATCAATTTGGGGGATTGATGCAATCAAGACCTAAACCCCTTCCTCTTCTCTTTTAATTTTTTTCTCTCTTCTATCAAAAGCCTAATTAATAACCTTTAATTTTTTTCAACACTTTTTACTATATATAAAAAAAATAAAACTAAAATATTATACCATTAAAGGTATAATAATCGCAATCAAATCTCATAAATATAAAAAATTAAAAGAATTGTGTTGAAAAATAATATTAAACCACAATTTAACTTAAACTTTGAAATTTCTGGCGAGATTCAGAAATACCAGCAAAAAGAGCAGAACTCTATGTCTGTAGATTATAAGTGGAAGATAATTGTGCTAGGTGAGCCAGCAGTTGGGAAGACAACGTTGATGTTGAGATATACAGAAAAAAAATTCCGAGAATTGTATATTCCTACAGTAGGATGCCAAGTTAGTAAGAAAGAGCTAGCCTTTGACGGGGGGTCCGATGAAAATAAAACTAATGTTGAATTATATGTTTGGGATATTGCTGGACAATCCAAGTTCATGAAAGTAAGAAAGGTATTCTTTGAAGGAGCCCATGGATTTTTTTTAGTTTATGATATAACAAGTGAAGATTCTTTTAATAAGACTGCAAAATGGTTCAAAGATTTAAAAAAGTCTAGACCCTTTAAGAAGGAATTCACTGGAATATTAATCGGAAATAAAATAGATTTACAAGATCAAAGAGAAGTCCCAAGAAAAGATGGAATAAAACTTGCAAAAGAAATGAATGTAGATTTTGAAGAGACTTCAGCTAAAACTGGAGAAAATATTAATGAGATTTTTGAAAGAATTGCACGAACAATTTTAAATAAGGTAGGTGAGTAAAATGCCTTTAGGAATTTTTATAGTAGATTGGGATCAACTCAAAGGACCAATTGTTAAAGCGAAATATCCTGATTTTGATTTTAAATCTTCACTATCTGATCTATCTATGCAAACTTTTATGATTCATTCAGGAAAGGTTCCTCCAGAAACCGATATTTCATTTCAATTAGAGGGAACTAACATTGCATCTCATTTTTTTCAATTCAAAGAGAAAGACGTCCTCCGAAGGGTAATGATACTATTAATTTTGAATCCAGAAGAAACAAGTAAGGAATTTTTCCCTTTTTTAAGAAAAGTAGAAAAAAATATTAGAGGCGAATTAAACAATCCTTATCTTGCAGATATTGTGAAAACTACATATGATGAAATGATATCTGCAAGAAAATTTGTCTATTCTAAAGAAAAAATCAAAGAAAAGATTAGCAATAAGGCAAAAATTCTATTGGATAAAGGTGAACTTGCAGCTGCACAAAAATTATTAGCAAAAGCAGGAGCGATACCAGGAAAGTTATCTTCAACTTTAATGACAGCCGAGAAATTACTAAAAGGGAAAAGTCATGTATTAGCTGCAGAAAATTACCAAAAAGCTGCAGATTTGCTCGAAGAAATTGGAGATACAGATTTATCTATCCAGTTTAAGAATAAAGCAGCGGATTTAAAGACGATTCCTAGATTAGAAAGCGATTTACGTAATTATGTTGATAGAGTGGATAAATCCATCAGAAAAAAGGATTTAAACCAAGCAGTTGAAAATTCCAAGAAATGTATTGAAATCACAGAAAAATTACAGAAATTCTCAACTATAGCTGAACAATATATAATTAGAAAAACCGAGTATACGGAAAAAATGGATGCACTACAAAAATTTATTGATGCAGAAGAAAAGGCTAGAAAAGCAATTATGGAATTAATAGCAAAAGAAAAATTAAAAAAGCCAGAACCTAAAAAAATCGTTAAACCAATTGAAAAGAAGGAACCTGAAAAAAAAGAAGAATTTCCTGAGGATGTTGAATTAGAAGTAGTAAAAGATGATGAAGATAAGTCGAATTTTAGCTTACCATAGCTTTCATTTTTAGATCCTTTTTATTTTTTTCCTAAAAGAAAGATTTGATCTTCTTCGAAATATTTACCCTTAAAATGTTCTATCCCTGATTTGAGAATTTTATAACCTTCTGAATTTAATATGTCAGAGAGTTCTTTTTTAGTATAACCTGCACCATAAAGTTCCATTTTCTGTCCATAAAACCCGACCCAATATCCTTCTGATGAACCTCTAACCATACCAAGGAGTAAAAACCCTCCCTTCTTCAATATTTTCTTGCAATCAGATATTATTTTTTTAAATTTTTCTTTCTCGATATGATTTAATGCGAAAAACGAGATAATTGCGTCAAAGGAATTATTTCCAAAATCGAGTTGTGTAAAATCTTTTTTATAAAATTCTCCATTTTTTACATTTTCTCTAGCCAGTTTCAACATTTCATCCGATAGATCGATGCCTACTCCCTTAAATTCTCTATCAATAAAATATTTTACGGCTCTACCACTTCCACAACCTAGATCAAGAATTTTGTTTCCTTTATTCATCATAGATATTAGTAAATCTAACCATTCTTTATACTGAATTAAATCGTAATTAAATTCTTCATGATAAAGATTGAAAATTTTATCATAGAATTCTTCTGCTAGCTTTGAAGGAGATTTTTTCATTTTTTCATTCCGCTTATTAATCAAGCTTTTTATTATTTTGAAATAGGTTTTTGAGAGGAGTTAGTGAAATTAATGACTTTTTTTGGATAAAATCTATAATAAATGTCACCCCCACTACAATAGATGTGATAATTAAAGGAACCAGACTTTCTGGCCAAGCTAAATGAAACGAAAAAGTACCTCTTGGACCAGTTAAAAAAGGATAGAATAAGACCAAACCCATACCAGGCCAAGGCCACATCATCCCATCTAATAATAAATGAAAAAACCCACCTAATATGAATGAAAAATAAACCAATTTATGGTTTTCATTGGGGAAAAAAGAGATCATAGCGAGTGAAACGCAAATGACCCCTAAAATTGTATGAAAACTCGTTGTAAAAACGGTTATGAAGAACTCTTTTAGTTGGTAATTTTGAAAAAATTCTGCTGTTAAGGCTAATATTCGTTCGAGATCTGGCATTACGCTTCCGATAAGAAAGAAAATATAATATTTTCTGCATTTTACATCGAATTTATCAATTTTGCTTATTAACCAGATAATTAAATATGCAATTCCAATATGAGTTAACCAATCAGGCGATGATTACACCTCCTCTCCTTTCAAAGCTAAGGTCCCGTTTCATTTTGAACAATGTGAATAAGATCAATAAAACTAAAGCTAAACCAATAAGTGAAATTGGAAATTTATAAGAAATAAGCTTATGTCCTTCAATCGCTAAAAAATAGCCATCTAATATATCCGAATTTAAAGAAAAACTAGTATTGAAATAGAAATATGCCCATCCTTTAAGATAAACGTAATCTCCAATTCTATATTCAAGAGCTTGTGGAAAACAACAATTTACTCTTAATGGAATTATTCCTTGAAGATATAATTGTACCTTGCCTTCCACAAACTCCATATAACTAATATGACCGTTGATTATTAAATTGTGAAAAATTTCATACGATCCAGGCTTTTTTATAGTTATAAAGTCCGCACCCACAGTATGAAATAAGTCTGGAGAAAATTCTGGAGGACGCCAACCATAATAATAGTTCCAAACTCCAAAACTAATTAAGAGAATTAATGGAATAAAACAAATAAAACGGGTTCTATTTCTCATTAATGCACCTTTTTATTTTTTTCAATTTTACTAATTATTTATATTTGTAATAAAAAAATAGATATTAAAAAATATTTAAGAAATACTAATCGATTTACTTACTTTGGAGTTGATATTTTGGTATTGCAACTAAATGGAGTAGAAATAGATGCTACTTATGCAGAAGCATTTGATATATGGTGTGTAAGACCATTAATAACGGCAATTGATGAAGATTGGGCTGTAATAATTGCATCTACTTTTAGTGGCTATGCAGTTAGTACAATTGCTTGCGATTGTGAAGCAGGATTTGACTCTTTTGTTCCAAAATCTGACACACCGGATGGTAGACCAGGTATTGCTGTAATGCTTTGTGCAAAAAGAGCCAATTTAGGAAAAGCATTAATGAATAGGATGGGTCAATGTGTACTCACCGCACCAACTTCAGCTGCTTTTGATTGGCTCGGAATGGAAGCTGATATGTATAAAAAGAAACAAAAAGATGGAACTAAGATACCGGCACCTGCTATTTTTAATACCGGTGGGATGTTACGTTACTTTGGAGATGGTTTTGAAAAGAAAGACACATTAGTTGGACGAACAGTTTGGAAAATCCCGGTTATGGAGGGTGAATTCGTTATTGAAGAGAAATTTAAAGCAAAAAAGGGAATTGCTGGTGGGAATTTCTTTGTAATGGGTGAAAATGCCGAAAATACTCTTAAAGCGGCTAAAGCTGCAGCAGATGAAATGATTAAAATAAAAGGTGTAATAGCAAGCTTTCCTGGAGGAGTTTGTCGTTCAGGATCAAAAACTGGATCTTTAAAATATTCTAAATTCTTGCATGCCTCGACCAATCATTTGTTCTGTCCTACTTTAAAAAGTGAAGTAGAAGGATCAAGTGTACCTTCTGATGTTAAATGTGTATTAGAACTAGTATTTAACGGTCTGACTTTAGATTTGTTAAAGGAAGCTACAGCAGCAGGTATCAAAGCTGCTGTTAAAGTTCCCGGAATTAAAAAGATCTCAGCAGGTAACTATGGAGGAAAACTTGGTAAGTATAATATCTATCTAAAAGATGTATTAGGTCTCTAATCTCTTTTTTTTTTAAGAATTTTTTGGAGTATTTAAATGAGTGAAATAAGAATTGAAGGAAAGGGGGAATTATACCCCCTTTGGATATCGAGAATTTTAGTAACTGCAGTCTCTCCAGAATGGGCTTTGACAGGAGCTCGTGCGGCTTCAGGGTTTGGAAATAAAAAAGGAGTAGAAGCAGGAGTAGATATAAGACCGGATAGCACAATTGACAATCGACCTGGTGTAATAATGATGATCTGTGCGCCAAATAAAAAATTATTGGAAAATGAACTAGCAAGAAGAATCTTCCAAAGTCTTCTTCCTTGTCCAACAGTATCTGTATATGACGCTATGATTAAAGATCCAAATGTAAAAAAATTAGAAATTGGAAAAGCAATTAGTCTATTTGGTGACGGTTTCCAAAAAAAGGGGATGTTTAACGAGCGCGAAGTATGGAGTATCCCAACAATGGAGGGAAATATGCTTGTAGAATCTACTTTTGGTATTATCGAAGGGGTAAGTACAAATATAATCATAATTGGGAAGAAGGATGTTGCATTAAAGGCAGGAATGGAATTTACAGAGGTAATTCAAGACACTGAGGGAGTTATCTGTCCTTTTTCGGGAGGAATGACAAAATTCATAATTAAATTGGATTCTCTTAAATATGATTTTATGAAAAAAAAGGGAACTATTGACCATAGGTTCTGTCCCGACTTAAAGGCAAAAGTTAAAGATACCGAAATGCTTCCAGACACGGCAGCCTACCAGATTGTCGTTGATAGTATTGATGTCATTAATCTCTTTCAAGCCCTGAATCGCGGTATAGAAGAAATTAAAGATATGAAGGGAGTTCTAAAAATAACTGCAACTACATTTGAGGGAAAGTTAGGTCCGGAGAAATATGATCTCACTGAAATTTTATAATAGTTTTTTAAGAAAAAAGATAAAAGAAAT
>JABXJV010000240.1 GCA_013375355.1 Candidatus Helarchaeota archaeon | reverse complement strand
TAAAATTATCGAACCAAAGTATTCACTATTTACTTTAAATGGATTCCTTCCCCAATAAAATCTTTTTTCTTTTACATCATAATTTACAAATTCTGGCAATAAGAAAGAAAATACTTCCTCAGGATGGAGAGACCATGAAGAGCCATATTGTATTCCAACACCTTCCTCTTTTTTCCCTTCAACAACAGTATATGACCGCTTTGAAATATCTGAAGCGTGAATATACTGGGGCAGCCAACACCTTGCACTTAATCCTAAACCCATTATCATGGCAAATCCATAAAATATTAATTTTCTAAATATTAAGTTAAATCTTTCTTTGTTTTTTATACCGAGTATTAACTTAAAAATAAAATAAAAAATCGAACCCAGAATAGAAAAATATACAAACTGAAGATGAGCGGTCCCAACTGCGAGGGCAATACAACCGCCAAGATATAAAAAGTATCTAAATTTCCCTTCCCTCATTCCTTTTTCAATATTCAGAAAAATCAATGGTAAAATAGCCATCACCCATCTTTGAATAATGCAAAGAGTATGTCAAAGACATAAACATTGGGGCAAACATATAAGCAACCCCTATTAGGAGGGCATTGCTTTTCTTTAGCCCCATAGCTCTCATATATAAAAACATAAATAAACCAGCACAAAATGTTAAAATAACCACCCATGCAGTTATAACTTTATAGTCTTTTAAAAATATAAGAGCTATACTATAAAATATTCTGGGAGTATAATCCAGAAGCGCCTGGGCTTCTGGATGTCCCCCCATAAAGGTATTTATCCAGACTCTGTTCTCTTTGAATGGGTTATTGAAATACTCTAACCCCCCACCCCAAAGTCCAGCAGCAGGGGCTCCTCCCTCTGTACTGGTAAATACAACGGGCTGAAAGATTAGTTTGTTAAAATATATAACACTCAATAAAAGGAAAATTATTATTGGTACCCATCGTATGCTCAATATCTTATCTATTCTTTCAGAAATAGATATGGTTTTAGGTTCTGCTTCCATTCTTTTTTCTTTTATTTTCTTTTTTTTCTTCTTACCCATTACTTATTCCTTAGAGATTTTTCGGCTTCTTCTAATATTTTAATCACTTTTAAGCCATTTTCACCATCTGTTATCGGTTTTATCCTCTTCTGGATACATTCAACAAAATGAGCGTCTTCCAATTTTAAAGGTTCGTACATTTCGAGTTTTGGGATTAATACATCACCAAACCTCAGGGAAATATATTCGCTAAAACTATTGTAATCAATACTATCAACACCCTTGTTATAGATTTTTATCTTCTCTCTTGCCTCCATATCATCAAAAACAACCATCTTTTTACTGCCTACGATGGTTAGTTTTCTTATCTTATGAGGGTCAAGCCAGCTTATATGAATATTGGCAATTATTCTATTAGGAAAATGAAGATTGAGAAATACAACGTCATTAACATCTTTTTGTATATAACTTTCACCATATGCTTCTACAAAATTAGGCACCTCTTCAAGCAGATACAATGCTATGGATATATCGTGTGGTCCTAAACTCCATAAGCTACTTTCTGTTCTCCTTATAGCCCCGAGATTTATCCTCTGTGAATAAAGATAATAAATCTCCCCAAGTTCCCCAGATTTTATTAATTCTTTTATCTTTTTCACAGCCGGATGATAAATCAAAAGATGCCCAACCATTAAAATCCTTTTTCCCTCCTCAGCCTTCTCGATAAGTATTTCTGCAGAGTTTGAATCAAGTGTTAAAGGTTTTTCCACAAGCACATCCTTATCGTTGTCTAAAGCCGATTTAGCAAGTGAAAAATGAGCATCCGACGATGACGCAACAACTACCCCTTTAATGGAAGAATCTTTAAATATATCTTTTGGATCATTTGTTATCTCTATGTTTGGATAATTTTCATTTATTCTCTTTAGTCTTTCTTCATCAATATCACAAACGGACTTAAGCCTCACATTATCCATTCCTGATAATGTGCGTATATGATTTTTTCCCCAATTTCCAGCACCTATAACTGCCATATTTATCATAATATTTAAGCAAAATTAGAAAATGATTTTCTAATTATTATTTTTTAAAACCTCTAAATAGAATTTTTCATGTTCTTCGGCAATTTTATCCCAGTCAAAGTTTTTAGCCCAATTTCTGCCATTATTACCGAGTCTAAGTCTTTGTTGCTTATTATCCAGCAATCTTTCCATTTCCTGCGCAAGAAGGTCGCTTCTATCGGGTTCCACAAGGATGCCGGTCTTATTGTGAATAATCGCATCCTTAAGACCTGGTATATTTGTTCCTATAACAGCCTTTGCACAGGCACTGGATTCTATAGCAACAATACCCCATCCCTCAAATCGTGAAGGCATCACTACAAAAAGTGCCCTTCCAAGAAACTCCATCTTCTCATGATCCGATATTCTTCCTAAAAATTCCACTCTATCCCGAATTCCAAGTTTCTCAGAAAGAGTTTTTAATATTTGTAAATCTTTCTCTTTACCACTTCCAGCGAGTCTTAATTTCACATCCTTATTTTTAATCTTTGAAAATGCCTCAAAAAGTGTATCCAACCCTTTCATATATACATCTATTCTTCCAAGAAATGCAATATAATTATCTTCCTCTGGACTGACTGAAAATAGTTTATTACTAACACCATTATAAATCAGGCGATATATTTTACCTTCTTTATATCTTTTTTTAATCATTTCATTGACACTGGGCGAAACTGTTATTATATATCTATAATAAATTCCTGCTATCTTTTCAAAAAAATAAGGAAAAAGACCAACTATTTTATACTTTTTTATCGGGCTTTTTCCAACAAGATGATGGATTGCTATTATATTCTTACATTTTCTACTAAAAAAAAAACTCGGTGAATACGCAGAAAATTCGTTAACAACAATATCAAACTTTTCCTTTATTATATAAAAAGGAATGAATAAAGAAAACGAAATTCTGCTCACTATATAATTGAATCCAAACCCAATCCTTATAAATTCAACAGAATCAATTATCTCATCCTTTGAACCGGGAAACTTCCCCGTAAATGACTTTATTCTGTGCTTTTTTGCTATTCTTCTATCAACCTCAAATACCCTTTTTGCTCCTCCACCCCCACACCAGGGATTCTTTATATCATCATATGTTATATGCCCTATGTACACTTATTTTACTTTCTCCATTTCAATAATGGGATTTTTAGAAATTATCATTAAAAACTTATCACTAAATTGGACAGGTTCAGAAAAATTGTAATCAGGAAAATTCTCTTTATAATATTCAATACCTCTTGACTTCTCATAATAGGTATTTCTTACATTATTTTTAAGCCACGATGATACAAAAAAATATCCATTATTTTTCAAGATACTTTTTACAAATTCCATCGACTTTCTGAACTTTTCATCACTGACAATATGCTGTGTCACATCAATCATAAAAACTAAATCAAATTTTTCCTCGATTTTCAATTCTGAGATATCTACACAGATAAATCTGTATTCCGGGAAGATTACTTTCAACCTTTCAACCGCAATTTCAGATATATCAATCCCTAAATAATCCTTACATCCATTCTC
>JABXJV010000239.1 GCA_013375355.1 Candidatus Helarchaeota archaeon | reverse complement strand
TAACATGAATCACAAAATCAATTCGGAGGATTGAAGTGAAGATAATTGATTTTCATACACATGCATTTGCAGATGATATAGCGGAGCGAGCCATAAAAAAAATTGAAGAGAATTCAAATTCAAAAGCCTTCCTTGATGGAACCTTAAAAGGTCTTTTAGGGTCGATGGAAAACGCAGGAATAGATATTTCTGTTATTCTGCCTGTCTCCACTAAACCAACGCAGGTTGAAGCTATAAATAGATGGACAAGTGAGATTCAGTGTGACTCTATAATCTCATTCGGTACAATTTACCCATCCGCTGAGAATTCGGTTAAACTCCCTGCAATGCTGAAAAGAATGAATCTTCGGGGTGTCAAATTTCATGCTGATTACCAGAATTTCAAACCAGATGAAGAATACATGTTTTATATATATGAAGAGATGATAAAAAATGAACTGATAACATTTTATCATTCGGGCAAGGATGTTGGGATTAAAACCCCCCCGCTCGGCACACCGAAAATATTTGCAAAGATACTTGAAAAATTTCCCGAAATGAAAATGGTTCTTGCCCACACAGGCGGTTTTCGTCTCTGGGATGATGTTGAATATTATCTGGTAGGAAGCCCGGCTTTCTTTGATATTTCATACACTATTGGAGTAATAAATATTAATCAGTTCTCAAGAATTATAAAAAATCACGGAATTGATAAAATTCTATTTGGCACAGACTCACCATGGAGAGACCAGAAAAAAGAAATAGAAAATATTATGAATCTTCCTATATCAATGGAGGATAAAGAGAATATATTTTTTAAAAATGCTGAAAAATTGTTAAATTTATAAACCCCCAAAATTAAATGGAAGAAGAAAAAAAAGATTATCCATCAAAGAAGGAAGCAGTTATCATATTAATCATCACATTTATTCTTCTTTTTTCAATTTCAGGTATATTTTCCGAGGCGGTCTTTGAAGGAAGAAAGGAGGGATTTCTTGCTGAAATATTTGTTATAATACCTGCACTTTTGTTTGTCTATAAAAAGGGATATCCTGTAAAAAAGATATTCCGCCTCAATAGGGTAACTCTTAAGATTATTTTATACAGCCTTTTGATTGGCATATCTTTGATGATATTGAGCGAGGAGTTCGAAAGATTAATGAGAACAATTTTCCCTCTTCCCGAAGGGATTTCAGAACTTGAAGAAAAAATAAATGAATTATTTAGAACAAGTAACGCTTATGAATTCCTGATAATTTTTATTGCTGGAGTTCTGGTGGCTGGCTTCTTTGAGGAAATGCTGTTCAGGGGATTTTTATTATATTCCTTTGAAAAACATATGGATGTAACAAGAGCGGTTATATATACCGCAATAATGTTTGCATTCGTTCATTATGTATGGCTTATCTGGCCGTGGTATCTCGTCCAGGTAATACTGCTTGGAGTAATTTTTGGGGTTTTGGCATGGAAAAGCAACAGTGTGTATCCTCCAGCATCGGTGCATATTTTAAATAATATTATATCGATTTACTATGCTGGAAATGAGAATATATCAACCCCATCATGGTTAGAATGGAAAGGGCATATCTCACCTGTAATAGTTTTTCTTGCAGGATATTTTATAATATTCGGATTTAAGCGTTTTTACAGTTCTTGTGAAGAACATAAACTTAATAATGAAACTTGTTAAAGAAAAAAAAGTAAAACATAAAAAAGCGAGAGTGGCGGAACTGGCATACGCGCCAGACTTAGGATCTGGTTCTCAATCTGAGATTGGGGGTTCAAATCCCCCCTCTCGCACACTAATAATATTGAGATTTAGCAGCATTTTTTCTTTCTTTTTGGGTTTGTAAATTTTAGTATATTTGCGCAGTTTTTTGCATAAATTTAGTATCAAAATAGTAGCAAAAAATTAATTGATTCCTTATAATTAATGGAATTGTTTTAATGTAATATTGGTAGGTAAAGATTTTTGATTCTCGAAAGATCATTATTTTTAAAGATAAATACTATTTAATTATTTATTTTCATTCTCATCTTTTTCTCCTTTAAGCAGCGGGAATTTCATACCAGTTGGAAGTTCTTCAGCTATTGCCTGAGTACGCCATACAATTTCGGCAATTTCACGAATTCTGTCAACTATTGGTTTTACATCATTACCAAATTTTCCAATCATAACACCTGCATCTCCAATTAATCCCCAAAATTTATCAAGATTAG
>JABXJV010000238.1 GCA_013375355.1 Candidatus Helarchaeota archaeon | reverse complement strand
TTATATTACAACTTATAATAAAGAAATATCAAAATAATTCAGATAGTAATATACGAAAAAATCTTTTACTATTTATAGTAAACATATTAACAATTCATCACACTAGCCCATGAATATATTAAGAAAAGTAGCACAAGGGCTGTAATGGCTATAAAAGGCTCTTTTGCAGTTCCACCCAATAAGTTCTTTGCAAATTCCAGATTTATCAAAGTATGAAAAATTAAAAACACAAAAAATATTGACACTAAAATAATGCTAATAATATGAAGAATGTTTTCTAAAATATAGTTCATTAATTTCTTCATTTTTATTACTATTTACACACTCCTCACTTTTTCAATCGGTTTTTTGCAATTTCACAGACTACCCTGTAAACATCATATTTCTCTGTTTGTAATTAACCAGACTTCAGATACTACTTCAATCAACCCATTTGCTGTTATATGAAGAATATTATTACAGGATATAAACTCTCAATTTACTTTCTCAATAAATCCAATATTTTCCTCGTATCTTTTGCTAAGCTTCCAGATAGTTCTCCGTCTTTAGAAATTCTGGAATGGAATACACAAGTTTGCCCACAATCAAAACGTATCTTAATTAATTTAACTTGATAATCTTTACGCCTAAGAGGTTCAATCCTTTTATTTTTAATTATTCCTTTCCCAAGAGCAGGATGAATAACACTCCTTTCCACTTCTAACGCTTCCCAAAACATTTCACGTAATCCGATTTCCCACGCTATTATTTTCAAGTACGCATCGAATCTATCATATGTTTTAAGAGAAACATATTTTTTTTCCGTTTCGGCTAATAAATTACTGAAAAAGTCATTCCCAATCCTTAATAAATAATCTTTATCTTGAAGTTTTTCAATGAAGTTGGGTGGAAATACTGATGGTCCATAATATGAGCCAAAAAGTCCTCCAACGAAACTTGCTATAGTATCGGTGTCGCTACCTAACATATTGACAGCCGTATAAATTCCTTTCTCTGGATCATTTATATATTTTAAGAAGAGATAAATCGCAACTAATACTGTCGAAATTCCAGAACCCTTATAAGCATCGCTAAGAGCTCCAGTAAATTTGTAGAATTCTCTGTCATCTTGGTTAATTTTTTCTTTTATCCAAGTCAAATATTCAAGAGATTCGATTCGAGATTTTTGAAATATTTCTTTAAACCTCGTCCCGTTTGGGGATTTTTTATCCCATTCTTTAACCCATTTCTGAATAAAATCATCACCCTTAAATGACTCTGAAAAAGTATTTATTGTTTCTTGCAAATATTTAAGGAAAATTTCTTTTGAAATTTTTGTTTCGTTTAGGAGAAAATATAATGCTGATGCGTAAATTATACTTCCCAAAATGGCACGGGGGTGTCCGTGAGTTATAATAGAATTTATAAAAGCGTCTCTGTAAAGTCTTTCAATATTATTAATATTCACAAGAGCAATTGGGAGTACCCTCATTGCAGCTCCATTTGCACCAGCATTTCGGTAAGAAAACGTTTTTGATGTATAAAAATTGTTCATCCATTTTTTAGTACTTTGGTTTAACCTTCTCGCAACTGTTTTAATTGTTCTTCCACCACCTCTTTCATAATGCAACCAAAGTGGTAATTCAAAATATGCAAATTTATCAGGATTGAAATTTCCATTTTCATCTATACATCTAGACACCGCTATTGTAAGTTGAGTATCATCTGAGTACTCACCCTCTTTAATAGTCTCTCTATATCCCCAAAATTTTCCTCCTACCATTTTTTGCTAAGGGATATAATCCACCAGATATTTTTTGCCGAATCGCTTTTCTACTTCTTTTGGGTATCTCC
>JABXJV010000237.1 GCA_013375355.1 Candidatus Helarchaeota archaeon | reverse complement strand
TTGAAATTGTGAGGTTGGTTGAGAACCAGTCGGAACTATTTGTAATAACAATATCTTTTTGAGTGCCATTACTAGCCACCCAAACAATGTATATATTATTATTGTCAATGGCTATAGCAGGTGTTTCATCAGAATTTGGGTTATTTGAAATTTGCTTAACAACAGTAAAATTGGTTGAATTTGAATATACTACATCATTTCCATTAGATGAATTAACATATACAAGATGAATATTATTTTTAGAGTCAACAGCTATTCTACTATCTGTTTTATTTAAACCTGGATCGACTGGTGAAATTGTCATATTTTGTGGAAATAATATTGCAGATGATAATTGAAAAGAATTTTGATTAGGAATAGTAAAAGGAAGGTTAAAAGACGTATTAACTTTATATAATGCAATAAATACAGGAATTATTATAAATCCAGCAAGAATAATAGTCAGAATTTTACGTTTTTTCATTTTTCTCCACATTAAAACTATTAATAATAATTAAATCATATAATATTAGAAAATAATTTTAAATAACTTATAAAAACTTTTTTTTTAATCTTTTTAATTTATCTTATAATTAGATTTTATTTTTTTGGTACAATTTATAAACTTTTTTTTGGATTTTATTAAAAACTTAAAATAAAACTATGAAATCACTTTAAATTTAATAATTTTTTTGCATTTAACCCAATAATTTTATTAATTTCTTCTTTTTTTAGATAATCTACTGCAAGAAATGCTTTTACACAGACTTCTATCATTTCGGGACAAAATCCATCTGAACCGAAGAGTATTTTATCAAGTCCAATTATGTCTTTTGCATACAGAATTGCATCACGCATTCTATTAGGTTGCATATATGTAAGATTACTTATATCCAAGTAAATATTAGGAAATTGAGTTGCCATAGAGATAGCTTCATCAATCCAAGGATAACCCATGTGAGCCATGATTATTTTTAAAGAAGGAAATGATGCTGCTACAGAGTCTAGAAATACTGGTTTAGCCAGACTCATAAACATCCTCTTGCCAGGTGTCCCTGGAGGTGGATATCCCGTATGAAATAAAACAGGCATATCTTGCTCATTTGCGACTTCATAAGCAGGAAATAGATTTTCACTATTTATTTTCTTTCCTCGAAATGGTAACATAATTTTTAAACCCTTAAATCCGTCCTTTATTAAGGCTTTTTCAACAATATTATGAACTTCAGTCTTATCGTCCAACTTTTCTGGAGGGTTGAAAAATGGAATAAATAAATCAGGTTGCGTTTTAACCCAATCTTTAATTAGCTCATTTTCATTTCTGCTTGTGGGAAGTAATACAATTTTATCCAACTGAGCTCTTTTAGCAATCATAATCGTTTTTTTTATGGGATCATCTGTATTAATGGGTTCTAATTGTTTTATCCCTTGTAACATTCTATTAAAAAAGCTATAGCCCTCAAATGCTTTAAATTGAGTCTTTATAAATTCGGGTGTCATTTGCTCATAAAATAAATGGCAGTGAAAATCAATTTTCATCATAATAAACCTTGATTAATTTCTGCATTTTAGTCATTACTTATTTTTTCACCACTCATTTTTCTCGCACGTTCTTTTAAAATATTATCAACTTCATCCAAATCTTTTCTAATGTATTTAAAAACGGGGAACCAAGGAAAGATGCTTAAGAATAGGAAAAGAATTGATGTTTCTAAAGGATAGTATCCACCAATTAAACCACCAATCGCCCTTCCAATCGTATCAAGAAATGCAGCTAATGCTATCATAGTTCCTCGATGCTCGGGGAGGTTCACATCTACTAGTGACGAATACCAATTAGGACCAATCCCACCATCAATAAACATCCCAATTGCAAGAAATATCGAAAAAGGTAAAGTAAAACGTGGGAAAAGAAAAGCGAGTATAACAAAAGGTACATTAAAAACTCCACAAAATACGGCAATTTTTGCCCTAGATGTTTTATCGATTTCTCTTCTCTTATCACCAATTCGGGCGAATATAAAATTTCCAGCTAAAAAACCTATCAAAATAACAGCAATTGAAAAAATTACTTCAAAATATGTAACCCGTTGATATGTAAGATCTTGTTCTACATAAAAAATAATCCAGCTTAAAAGGAGTCCTGGAGCAATTGTGTCAATAAAATTAATTATTAACCAGAAATTGCTAGGTCTCGAGTAAATTTGTTTTAAATCTTCTCGTTCAATTTTATAAGCATAAATTTCTCCTGAAGATATCAATTCAATAAACGCTTCTTCTGTTGCTGCTCGTTTGGGTTCCTTAAATAATAATAAAATTCCGCATCCAATTAATCCTGCGATCCCAAAATAAAGATAAGGTATTTCCCAAGGGACATTAATGCTAAAAATAAAGATTATAAGTGATTGAAGATAATTAGGTGCGAATCCTAGTAAAAAACCTACAATACTACCTAAAAAGGTAACAACCAAAAAAATACTAAAGACATTAGAGCGATTTTTACTGGAAATTAAGTCCATCATCATTGAAATGCCAATGGGCACGGAGCAGCCTAATCCTATTGCAATAAGAGAACGAAATATTATTAAAACTAAGAAATTATTTGTAAAATCATTTAGGAAAATGATTATACTAAATATAGAAAATAAGAAACTACCTAAAAACAAAAGCTTCCGTCTTGAATATTTATCAGAATAATAACCAAAAAAAATAACAGAAATAGCCTGCCCTATAAAAAATCCAAAGATTATCCAACCTATTAAGCCTCGTTCAATTCCAAAATCCAGAATTATGGAATCAAAAACGGTTAAGAAATATCCTGCTTCCAAATTCATCAAATTAATAAGAAAAATAAAAAGTCCAATTAAAAAGATCTTTTTAAATTTACCATACTCGTTCATTTCTAGGACCTTTAAGCTAAGATCAAATTCAAATTATAGAATGTCTAAAATTTTCTTAATTTTAATTTAATATCTAAAAAGATAAATTTGAAATATTAATAGATTTTTTTGATGTAAAATGTCAAGAGTTATTGTTTTAGGTGGTTGTGGAGTCGTTGGCAGTGTTGCAGTCAGCACACTGACGACTGTTAAAGATTTTTCTGAAGTAGTTATTGGAGATATTGATATTAAAAAGGCAAATAAGATGGTCTCTCAACTGGCTTCAGAGAAGCTTTCAGCAGTTAAAGTTGATGCACTAGATCCAAAAAGCATTAAAAGTGCTATCAAAGATTCTGATGTGGTTTTGAATTGTACAGGACCTTTTTATAAATTTGTTCCCACAATTTTAAAAACGGTTATTGAATCTGGAATTAATTACGTGGATATATGCGATGATGTAGACGTTACTAGAGAAATATTAAAGATGGATGGTTCTGCAAAAAAAGCAGGAATAACTGCGTTAATAGGAATGGGTAGCTCTCCTGGTGTAACTAACTTACTTGCAAAATTTGGTGCCGAGCAATTATTAGATGAAGTTGATACAATTGACCTTTACCATGCACATGGCGGAGAACCATCAGAAGGAGCGGGAGTTATCTGGCATAGAATTCATTCTATGCTTATCGATATTCCTGTTTTTTTGGATGGTAAAATTAAGACGGTAAAATCATTTACAACAGAAGCTATGATGTTAGAAGAAGAAGTAGATTTTCATGAAATAGGGACTTATAGGGTATTTCCTTATCCTCACCCAGAAATAATTACGATTCCTAAATATATTAAAGGAGTAAAACGTGTTACAAACAAAGGAACTGTCTTACCCGATGAATATTATTCTCTTACAAGAAATTTAGTAAGATTAGGGATCGTTGGCGAAGAACCGATTGAAGTTAAGGGACAAAATGTTGCACCCATTGATTTTACTATTGCATATATAATCAATCAAAGAGAAAAAATACTAAAAGAAACCAACTTTGGTGAACAACGTGGCTGCGTTAAAATTGTTGTTGCAGGAAAAAAGAAAGGAAAACCACAACAATATATATTTTCAATGGCATCTACAGGTCAAGCTATGGGTGAAGGAACAGGCATTCCAGCAGCGCTTGGCGCTGTACTGATGCAGCGTGGTAAAATAAAAGAGAAAGGAGTTCTACCCCCAGAGGGATGTGTTAACCCATTAGATTTCCTCACGATAGTACAAAAATTTCTTAGACTTGAAAAAGTTGGAGGTAAAGGTTCCCCATTAATAGTTGAATCAATAGATGAAAATGGAAATGTTAAAAAAATGACTATTTAATACCTCATTAACATACTTATTTCATTATTTAAAAAATTAAGAAAAGGGTGACCTTTTTGTCATCAAGTAAAAAAGAAAAAAAATATATTTTAGCTCACGACCACGGCACAAGCGGAAGTAAAGCAGCTATAGTTTCCACACATGGTGAAGTTCTCGACTTTGAATTTGAAGAAACACCTTTATATTTATTTCCAGGTGGAGGTGCTGAACAAAATCCAGAAGAATGGTGGAATGCAATAATAACTACTTCAAAAAGACTTCTGGATAAAGAATTAGTTCCAGTTGAAGATATTGTTGCAGTTTGTTGCTCATCACAATGGTCCGGGACTGTTCCAGTAGATAAGGATGGAAATAATTTAGGAAATGCAATTATATGGATGGACTCTAGGGGGGAACCTTATATAAAAAAATTAATTAAAGGAAGATTATTCAATATTTCTGGCTATGGACTGCTTAAAGCATTAAAATGGATGAAACTTACTGCAGGAGCTCCTTCAAAATCAGGAAAAGATCCAATTGCACATATACTTTACTTAAAAAATGAGCAACCGGACATATTTAGAAAAACTTATAAGTTCCTTGAATGCATAGATTATCTCAATTTAAGGTTTACAGGTAAATTTGCCGCTTCATATCCTTCTAGTATGTTAAATTGGATAACTGATACTCGAGATTTAAATAATGTCCATTACGATGATAGTTTAACAAAATTGATTGGAATTGAGAAAGAAAAATTTCCAGAACTTAAACGTTGTATTGATATTTTAGGTCCATTAAAGAAAGATGTTGCAGATGAATTGGGGCTAGAAAAAGAAACTAAAGTTGTTATGGGAGCCCCCGACATTCCGGCTGCGGTCATTGGTTCTGGAGCCATAGAGGATTATATAGGTCATATTTATATTGGGACATCATCTTGGGTCACTTGTCATGTGCCTTTTCAAGATACGGAAGCTAAACACAATATGGCATCGTTACCTAGTGCAATTCCTGAT
>JABXJV010000236.1 GCA_013375355.1 Candidatus Helarchaeota archaeon | reverse complement strand
TTATATCTATTAAATAGACTTTTTAATAAAATTAAATCTTCAGGCCCAATAACCTCTATTTCAAGGTTCATGATTTTAGCTTTTCTTTTATTTGAGAGATAATTAGAATATAGCGGAAAAAAATCAATCTCATATCCAGATGAATGTTTTAATCTAGCATATTCTGGGACAATAACATCAGTATCTTCTTTTTTTATCTCTAATCGTTTTTTTATTAGTTCCCAATCTTCGAATTCAAAACCCACAAGCTTCTCTTTGATTTTTTCTAAGACTTGTTTTTTAAATGGAATAGCGATATCAATGTCCATCGTAGCCCTTGGAGTTGTTCTATAGACATTTGCAGCAATTGCTCCAGAAAAAATGAAATTGATATTCATTTCCTTTAATATTTTATGGATTTGTATTATTAGTTCTTCAAAACTCACCAAATTAAGATACTCCCTACAACCTTTTTCCATGTTTATTTAAGAATTTCATAAGTTTTTGATAATCTTCTTTCTTCATTTGAAGTGGTGGTTTAATAGGATTGGGATTTGAATTTTCTTTAATAAATTTCAAATAAAAATCAGATAGTTCACACATAATCTTTAGTTTATTCAATTTACATCATTATTGAATTATCAATTTCTAATATTATATATGTATAATTCAATCTAATTCTACAAAAAAATTTATGTCTTTTTCATATTTAAAGCTAGTTCTTAATATTATCTCAATAATAACCAATTTTCTCGTTTATCGCTTTAGCCATACTCAAATTGCGTATTGCCATATCCAGAGGCTCCCACGGCCATTCACACCCAGCTGCATACATATATCTTCCATTAGGTTTTCCAGCTTCAATAGTCTTATTTATAATTTTAATGATTTCATCGGGATTAGAATAAGGATTTCCTACTTTACTAGTATCTGTATTGCCCCTTATACATATTTTATCACCAATTTTTTCTTTTGCTATGGTTAAATCTACTGGAGAATCTATATCTAAAATTGAGGCACCAGTTCTAGCTAATAATTGAAGCATATCTCGTCCCATTTTATCCACTACTGAATTATCTCCACAAGTATGATAAAGTACAGGGATAGCTTTTTGAATATCTCGAAATAGTTTTTGAGTTAATTCTAAACAACCCTTTTGATATCTCATCGGACCAATTTGGGAAACTATTGAATCTCCCGCTCCTATTATATCTGCACCTACCTCAATCTGCATTTTTGCGAATTCAAGCTGAATGGGTAATACACGTTTGATAAGATTTTTTATAAGTTCATCCCAATTTTCGTCAGCAAC
Organism: Candidatus Helarchaeota archaeon; assembly: GCA_013375355.1. The sequence goes on along the minus strand of JABXJV010000236.1, from coordinate 9,236 downwards.
AATATAAAAGACTTCCGTGCCGAAAAGACAATGAATTTCTGCAAAAGGTGCTTCAATCCAACCAATAACACATTGTTCTGAACCTACTTGTTCTTTCAATAATTTTACTGCTTTTACTCTATTTTCTATACGTATTGATTCAGAAAGATCAGGAGTTTCAACACCATCAAATTCTTGCCAGTTTAATTCTGTCCCAGACTTTGGCACAGGAGTATGTCCACTGAAATCAACTTGTACACCCCAAGTACTCGCCTCTCGATAAGCATCAGTAGAAACATTTACATGATCAATTCCAAAAAAATTTGCACATTTAATTTGAGCTTCAGCTAAAATCTCTGGCTTTTGTACATAATCATGAGAGTAATTAACTTTGATTAAAGAGGCAGCAAGATGCATTATATAAGGATTAAATGGAATTTTTTCTGGTGTTTCTTTAATTGAGGAAAGAGTTAAATCTCTCGAAATCATTATAAAAACCAAAATTTAAAATTGAATTAGTTTTTCACTTCTTTAGAACTAATTATGATTTACTTTGAAATACTTTACTATTAAAATTATATTTTAGTTGAAAAAATAAAAAAATATTAGATTTTAAAATAAAATTAAAACCTAGTTTTTTCTATTAGTACTCCAAATGATACCGAACCAAAGACTAGACTACTTCCTCCTAGAACAATATGTGTGATTGCAAAATTAGTTCCCCTTTGGAATGGTTGGATAAGGTTCATATAGAAAATAACCATCGAAATAAGGTGTTCTCTGTCAAAACTATAAGGAAACATACTCCAAAGTATTCCTTCATGGTATGATACTTGATAGAGATTCCAAACTAAACCATAGATATTAAATGCTATTACAAGACACCATCCACCCATTCCAAGACCAAATCCAGTGCCTGATAATGCCCTACTATTCTCTGTACCTGATAAAAGTAATAAAATTCCTGAAACTACACTTAATAAAACACCAAGATAGTGGAGAGACAGGAAAAGGGGTATATTAGACTCTGGTAAAAATAGAGATACTGTTGCAACGATTAAGACTAAGAGTCCGAGCACAAAAGATGCAATATTTTGTATTTCACCCATTATTAATTCTCCTCTAATATTATGTTAAATAAGTTTTCCTCTATAATTTCTTTTAATATAATTGTTATTATAAAAATATATATTTAAAAATTTTGTTAGGATTTGAATAAAAAATATTAAATAATAGACTCAATGAAAATTTTAATTTCTATAATGGCATCATAAGCGGATGTCGTCTTATTTTTAAATTTCTAAAACTATCTAGTTAATTATTTTAATGGGGTATTCTCCATATTTTAAGGTAGCTTGAATCATTGCATTATAATTCTCATAGGTGATGGAAGGATTAATAGAATGGCCAGATCCTACTATGTATCCTCCACCAGGTGCACAAAATTTTATTAATTTCTTTACTTGGGCTTCAACTTGTTCCGGAGTACCTCTTGTTAATAAATCAGTTGTATCCAAATTTCCTATTAGGGTCAAATTTTTATAATCTTTCTTTATTTGAAATATATCCATGTGGGCTGAAGGTTCAATAGGGTTTAAAGCATCAATTCCAGTATCAATAACTTTATCTAATATTTTATTCAGGTTGCCGCAGGAATGTAATGCCACTTTTACACCATTTTTATGACAAAATTTTACTAAACTTTTCATTCGCGGATAAATTAATTTATTATATTGTCTAGGATTGATGAATGGTCCGGTTTTATAGCCAAGATCATCCCAAACCCAAAGCATTTCAATATTAAATTTATCTATTAAAATTTCAGTCAATCGTCGAGAGAATTCTTCATTGTTCTTTGTGACCTGTTCAATAAAATCTGGATGCTCAAATAAGAGTTTGGAATAATTTTCGAACCCAAACGATTCCCAAGTTACCTCAAAGAAACCACCTATGCCCGGGAGTATATATGGGCCCTTATCTTTTACAATTTTTAGGGCTGTCTTGTAAAAGGAATATCTTTCTTTAATATCCGCATTTAAAGGATCCCATTTCTCATATCTGTCCATGATCTCTTCCAAATCGCCAGTTTCAGAATCAAACATACCGCCTACATAATTCATTAGACGCAAATCTGAATCCTCAGCCTTATAATAATTAAAAACTCGTCCGTATTCATCTGCCCAGGTAGTCTCAGGTGGAGTTTTCAGCCCTGGTTTTTTAACACCAAAACCAGTTCCCTTTCCTATTGGAAAGAGACACACTGGCGCACAGTGCAAGTCAATTCCTATTTCTCTTAAAAATTTAAGCCACCCTGATGATCCCGGAATAATTCTTCTAACTTTGATTCTTCCTTCCTTCCCAGGTTTCACTCCCTTAGCTTTTAAATAACCTGCTAGAACATCTCGACTATCTATTGTCGATAGGAAAATTGGGACTCTATCTGGTTCTTCATGATTAATTGTTGCTAAAACTCTTTCTTTCGAGTTCATGATTATCCTCTTTTATATTTTTTAATCAATTAACTCATTAAAAATCTTAATTCCGTTTATTGCATCAGGAGCGAATTTAACGGTTATATTAAACTTCTTTTCTAAGCCAGATGCTAATTTTTCAGTCATTGCAGCTCCACCAATAACCACTTTTACATCAGCTAGCCCTTCATCCTTTAAAGCAGTTAAAATTTTATCTAATTCTGAATCGCATGCTGTTAATAGACAGGAAACTCCGAGAATTTTAATACTATTTTTTTTAAGCTCTTCGATAAAAGCCTCAGCAGACACATCATTTCCCAAATCAATTATATCGTAACCTGCTCCACGACCAAAAGCTTGGACAATATTCTTACCCAAATCATGCATGTCACCTTTTACTGTCCCAATAACAACTCTTTTAGCTAAGTCTTTTTCAGCACTAGTTTTTGCTAAATATGGTTCTAAAAGACCTAAAACAGCCTTTGATATGTCACCTGCATAGACAAGCTCTGCAAGATAATATTCTTCCTTTTCATAAAGTTCTCCAATATTTTGTAATGCCTTAGTTACAGCATCTATTGCTGGTTTTGCAGTAATTTTTTTCTCATCAATAATTTTATTGGTTATATCTAAAGCAACTTTTTTTTCTAGATTTGTAATTGATTCTTCTAATTTTTTTAATTCTTCACTCATTAAATCACCAACTTATTACTCTTTAATTGAGATTGGATATTTACCATAATTTTTAGTAGTTTCTATCATAGTATTATAATTTTTAAATGAAATTTGTGGATTAATTGAATGTGATGATGAAATAATTAATCCTCCACCAGGTGCGATATTTTTAATTTCTTTTTTCACATATTTTTCAACTTGTTCGGCTGTTCCCTTTGCTAATATATCAATAATATCAACATTTCCTATTAATGTTATTTTATCACCATATTTCTGGTGCGTAGCGAAAATGTCCATTGCCGCACTAGGCTCAAGAGGATGTAATCCATCAATTCCTGTTTCTATTACCTTATCTAAAACTTTATTTAAATTTCCACAAGAATGAAAAAATACTTTCGTATTTTTCTTATGACAACGTTCTACAAATGATTTCATTCTAGGATAAATAAATTTTTGAAATTGTTTAGGACTTATTAATGGTCCTGTTTTATATCCCAAATCATCTGCATAACAGATTAGCTCGATCGAATATCGATCAACAAAAATTTCTACTACTTCTGTTAAGAAATTATCAATATTTTTCAAAACTTCCTCAATGAAATCAGGGCGTTCAAATAGTAAGCGAGCGTAATTCTCGAATCCAAATGGCTGCCATGAATTCTCAAATAAGCCTTGCATCGTGGGCATTATGAATGGACCTTTTGCCTCTGCAGCTTTCAATGCCCTGTCAAATGGGACAAATCTCAACTTAGCATTGGGTTCCAATGGAGGCCATTTTTCGTATTTATCAATTATTTCATCTAAATCGCCTGTTTCTGAATCAAACCATCCTCCAAGATAAGTTGGTATATTCGTAGAGTATGTTATTATTCTACCAAATTCTTCTACCATATTAGTATAGCGGGGGGTCTTTAAACCTGGCTTTTTTTTTCCAAAACCCGATCCTTTTCCAATAGGGAAGCCAGAAACAGGGATTATCAATAGGTCTAATCCAATTATTTGAAATAACTTGACCGCATTTTCTACTTCCAACCTATAAAGTGAATCAACTTCACTTAAACCATACCCTTTTGCAACATCTGGACTCTCAATTGAAAATTCGAATAAAGGGATACGATCTGGTTCTTCATGATTAAAAGTAGTTAAAACACGGTCTTTCGAGTTCATTTGTTTCACTTACGATATGTCTTATAAAGGTTATATAAAAGCTTATTTGCCCGAATCCATTTTTAAGATAGGAAAATTATTTTGGCCCTTTATAAAATTTTATCCGAGCATTATTTCATCATAATCGGTTAAAACTGGTCCATATTTTTTTAAATTTTATAAATAAAATATCTTTCAGATAGGGTTTTTAAATATTATTCGGTGAGGATATGAAATTAAAGAGAATTTTGGTTCTATATATAATATTTAGTTCTTTCTGCTTATTCAGTATGATTAATTTTTATAATGATCAAGAAACTAATTTAATTAATTGCAATTGCTAACTTAAAGTCATTAGAAAAAAAATCCAAATATATTAGAAATGGCAATTATTGACTAATTAGAAATAGCAATTATTGATGAGAGAAATAAAATTAAAGTAGTTGATAGAGTTAAATTGGCTGAAAGTGATGGGAAATATATTAAATATATGCAATAAGGGAGATAAAATCTTTTAAAAATTAAGAGAAATTAGTTTTTACTAAAATCAATTAATTTTGGAATGTTTTTTGAATAAATTTATCAACCTTTGAAAAAATACTTAGGTTTCCAGAAAAATTTTCCAATTCTTCTTGATAAAAATCTTCTACATCTTGAATTAATTTCACCAATTTATTTTGTAATGTAATTAAATCTTCTTCAGTTATCAAAGCTGCAGTTAAATATTTACCATGTTTCAGGAGGATAGTAATTTCTTCTTGTTCAACTTTTTTAATTTTAGTTTCGCTTTTAGTTACTTCTTGTATTAATGCAGAAATTCCCGTCAATCCTCCTGCAACTAGATGAGGTTCAATCTCTTCTGTTGATCTAAAAGAATAAGTGGCTAAACATATTCCACTAGGAACGAATAAATAAATATGGTGAATGCATTTCTGCCAATTCATTTCTGATTCTGTTGTTAAATCGGTTCTCTGCATCTCTTCAATATTTATCGATGAGCTAACTTCGGCAGGACAAGTAGGGGCGGATATTCCGATAGCACTAGCAGAAATCTCAGGTTTATCAATAATACTTAGTGCAGAAGCGAGTATATTTCGCTCATCTCTTATCATTTCTAGATACTTTTGTACTTCTTTGCTCTTCTGCCTATATTTGGCTTGTTCAAAAATATTTAATGCGTTTTTAAGATATTTCGTTGCGATGTCTAGGTAATTATCCTTTTTAGAGAAATCCATCTCATTATCTGCTTGAATTAAATGCCAAATCCCGTCAAAAAAAGTAGATGTAGCTAGAGCCCATTGCGCATCATGTTTAAATCCTCCTAGTTGATAATTCTTCGAACTTTCCCTTAGAAACATCTTTATTTTTTTATAATACTCTATTTTTTTGTTAATTTCTGCTGATTTATCAAATAAACTGCCATATTCTAATGCAGAGCAATAAAGTGAATTTCCTATCGATAATTTTTTCATTCGACTCTCTGAAAAGGTATTTCCTGCTTTTTCAAATAATTCAGCAGCAGTTGCGTATATTTCTGGTTTTTGTTCCAAATCTGCTCGTTCCATATTTTCCCAAGCTTCACACAAATAAAAAATCGCAGTTAATTCATCTTTTTCTCGTTTAATTGTAAATCTTTGACAAAGATTTTCGAAAAGAAGACCCGCTTTTTTATAAAGTTCAGCAGCTGGCAAATGATTTCCTTTTTTACTTTCCAACCTTGCCGTTTCAATTTGGTAGCGGGCCGTGCAATAGGCTACTCTAATATTTGCGACTTCAATCATTTGAGAGATTCTATCCATGTTTTCCAAATATTTTCTCTTTCCTATGCACGAATTAAGGACTTCAATGGCTTCTTGAAAATTACTCTTTGAAACTAGATATGTGGCTGCAGCTTCTTCATGTTTATTCCCTTTACTCAAATATTCTGCTTTTTCCAAGATTGCCCATGCGTAATAAAATGCAGATTCGTAATTGTATTCTCTAATGTTATTTAATATAGAACTTGCCTCTTCATAATTGGATTGGGCTTTCTGATGCTCTTCATTAACATGAAAAGATTTTGCAATTTCTATATTATTCCACGCTTGTAAATAATTTTTTAATTTCTCAATTTTATTACCTAATTTACTGTATGTAAGAGTTAAGATTGCTTGGTCAAATGCATCAATTGCCTTTTTGTAATTTTCTGCTGCAGAAAGAAAATTGCCAAGACGGTCTTCAATCTTAGCAAGATTTACATAACCTGAACCTATTAAATTAAAATATCCCTTATCTTTACAGTATTCTATTGCATTCATATAGGCTAAGTAAGATTTTTTGAATAAATTATCATCATTTGTCAATTTCCCCATTTCATTATAAATATCTCCTAGTAAAAATAGATTTTCGATGTGTAGAAAGGGAACTTTCCTTTCTATACTCTCTAATAATAGTTCAATTACTTTTTGATAATAATCTACTTTTTCTGATATTTTTAACGAATTTCTAGCTAATAAAATTCCAACTCTGGTAATAAGAATTAAATAAAAAAGATAGGCATAAGCCTTCTTTATTCTCGGATTAACTTTAATTAACATTTCATTAAATATTTCAGACGCTATTTGTAAATGTGTAGATCTTTCTTTTTTATCCTTAATTAGATCGCCTAGTATAGCATGAGCTGTGCACAGAAAATAATTCTTTTCGAAAGAATACATTTTATAAACAGGATTATTTAATATAGAGATTTGATTTGTAACAAATTTGTTTAATTGTAGAGCTTTTTTGGCAAAATTAATGCGTTGAATATCTGGTACAGCACTATTAAGGGCACTAACTAAAAAAATACTTGCGCTATAAAAAAAATCTGTTATTGCCGTTATTCTAGGAAAATGTAGAGGCACTAAATTAATCATAAGATCTAAATTTTCCATAACACGCCTAAAATCACTTACAAAATAACCTAAATTGATTAACATAAGAGCATTGGTGTATCTTACGAAGTAAAATAATATTAGTGATGTTTTGACAATTCTCGGAATTAATAGTTCCCCTTTTTTAAGCCATCTTTTTGCTATTTTAAAATATTTTTTTTGCTCAAATTGATTATCTACAATAAATGTGCCAATAATCATATTGAATACTAAAAATATTGTATTAGCACTGAAATAACTAATAAATTTTGTTGATTTTTCATATTCTGCAATAATTTTTTTTAATCTATTAAGCGTATTAAAAGTATATGGTCCTTTTATAAAATCTTCAAGTGGTAAACAGAATCCTCCCCATATAATGAATTCTACAATGCTGGCTAAAAAATGATAGTGATAAATTTCAGGGATATCAAAATGATTTAATTCATCCCATATTTTTGTTGTTATCTCTCCAAATTCTGAAATTAATTTCATGAAATCGGTATGTTCATCAACCCGGCTGCTTTTTTCACCAACAATTAAATTTAATGCTCTACTTTCTAAAATACTCATTTTTAATGAATCTGAAAAATTACCATTTTTTAAAAAGGATTGTTTTGCTTCATTGAAGCTCTTTTTTGCAGAGTCTAATAAAATTTCCTCAGTTCCCTCTTCAATTCCAGATATATACGTTAATAAATTAAAGTGGCCCAAGGAAGCGTTACATTTCCCCTCATTTTTTAATTCTTTAAATATCCTATATGCGCTTTGAAAGCTTGAAATAGACAATTTAAAGTTTTTTAGAACGTTTTCTTTTTCTTGCTCGAAATCTGCAGCAAATTGGTAAATTTCACCTAATCTATAATGAACTTCAGCCTCCATTTCTCTTAATTTTTTATTAATGCTAATTCTTTCTATTTCTTGTAAAATTTTAATAGCATTTTTCCAATTATATAGCCGCTCATCTTCTCTAGCTTGTTGAAATAATTCATTAATCTGTTTTATGACTTCTGTCTGTGATACATCTGACATTTATTGAATTTCCTTATTTAGTTTCCTTTCTATAAAAGAGTATTTACCCGAATTAATTTTTAAAATAGCTGTATTATTTTCAAACTTTTTTAATTCAATATCATCAGAATCTTGAATCGATTTACCATTTTCGGTAACATTTTCTAAATTATTTACTGGCAAATAAACTGTTGCCGTTGTATTAGGGGGAATTGTAACTTTGAGATTAAATTTGTCACCCTCCAAACTCCAATCAACGCTTATTTTGCCACGAATTGAATCGTAATGTCCCTTTGCCCAAGTTAAAGAACCACCAGGTATTGGTTTAATTATTATATGTTTATATCCGGGTTGATTTTCGTCCAAATCAATGCCTAGAATGATTTTATATATCCATTCACCGACTGACCCGAAGGCATAATGACAAAAAGAATTCATAAATTTATTCTGAAAGCCCCTTCCCTTTACATATCCGTCCCATCTTTCCCACATAGTAGTTGCACCTTGCTCAATCATATAAAACCAAGATGGGAATTTCCGACTCAATAATAATTGATACGCAACATCGTTATGACCCCAACGAGTTAGTTCTAACATCATAGGTAAGGTACAATGGAAACCTGTCGAAATTCGTCCGTTATATCTTTCTATTGCATTTAACATATACGTAATAGCTTGAGGGCGTAATTCCTCAGGTAATAAATTGAAGTGAAGTGCAATGGCATAACCAGCTTGTGTATCACCTTTGATTTTCCCATCTTCTTTAACGAACCTCTCAGTAAATTTTTTTCTTATTTGTCTTGCTAAATTGTCATAATATTCTGATTTATCCTTTAATCCAATTACTTCAGCCATCTTAGAAAGAATTTCTGTAGAGCGAGCGAAAAACGCAGTTGAGAGAACTTCTTTGGGTACCTCTGCACCTTTCTTTGGATAATCTTTTGATTTAATTTCATTACCATTAAGCCAATCCCCATAATTATTTCCCCTTCTCCTTATCCAAATTAAATTTTTATTTTTAGAATGAACATAATCTATAAATTTCTTTGCTGAATCGAAATGT
>JABXJV010000235.1 GCA_013375355.1 Candidatus Helarchaeota archaeon | reverse complement strand
CCCACGTCCAGCTTCTTCAGATTAATTTTAGATAGTCTTTTAATACCATTCCGTATTTTATCCTCAATATCTTCAATGAAATCATATTTATTTCCGTCTTCTTCTTTTGCTCCTGTCCTTTTTTGTTGAGTTTTTTTCGTAAAATATGAATTATCTTTGTTTCTTTTTTTAGATTTTTTATCCATCATTTTTTCTCCCGTCTTAAAAATGGAATCTTAAATAATTTTTTAGACTTCTCTAATTCGTCAATATCTTTATTATCAATAATAACTTCTGCATTAATCTCTCTTTTTTTCATTTCTCTGGTAAAATATTTGACTGCTTCCAGAATACCATCTTTCCTTCCTTTATCATAAACTTTAATTATTATGAAAAACAGCCCGATTAATGCAAGTATTGAAATTAACATTTTATTTAACCAAAAGTATGTTATTTTACTAATAATATGAAATATCAAACAAGAATTTTAAATCCTATTATAAAAGCTACAATTGCAAACGAAATCCTTACATAATTTATCGACAACCTTTTCGTTAGATAACTTCCAACCTGCCCTCCTATAATATTTCCGGGTGTCAAACATAATGTTGTCAGCAAAACCTCACTAAAAGAAAAATAACCGCCATGTAAACCTGTCCAGATAATTAATACTGATGCAGTGAATGAACAAAAAATGGCAGTGGTAACAGAATTTGCAATAGAATTTTTCAATGGAAATTTTAATACTGACTGCTGGAGTGGTGTAGATAAAACTCCACCACTTATACCAATTATACTGCTTATAAACCCCATCCCAATTCCTATGCCAGATACTGCTACTTCATTTATCGCCTCTTTTGGGACTAATTCGATTTCTTTTTCAAATGGTTTAGTCCATATCTGGTTTAATACAATAATCCCAGAAAAAAGTGCATAAAGACCAAGAAGAATCTCAATCAATCTTTCATTAAAATAATTGCCAAGTATAACACCAATTAATGCTCCCAGAATTGCTGATGGGATAAGCATTTTTACCACATTCCAGAGTATTAAATTATATCTCCTATAACGGAAAAAAGCAGATATTGATATAACCACGTAACTTAATAGTGAAACCACTCTTGCAAAAACCATTTCATATCCGAATAAAAGGTGAAGATTAGAAACTTTCAACACACCTCCGCCCATGCCAAGCATTCCACCAACTACACCTGAGATAAAACCGAGTATAATTAAAAACAAAATATCAGAAAATGTAATGCCTCCAACAATAGCATCATTAAAATGATTATAAAATTTTGCCGACTCAAATGTATCCCTCTGCCCGGTGAAAAGAGCCAATAATACTATTACTACAATAAACATTGCAGTACCTAATTCAACCCATCTCTTTTTTATAACGACCTGTTTT
>JABXJV010000234.1 GCA_013375355.1 Candidatus Helarchaeota archaeon | reverse complement strand
ATCTAGTGTAGTCAGCCAAATTTTGCCATTGTTTTTTAACAACTTACAAAACCAAGTGTCAAACTTGGATTATTAGTAATATTTTTATATTATGATATTTATTTATATTATAGACACAAAAAATATAGAATAACTTTATAACAGGAGTAAAAAATGAAAAAAAATATAAAAAACAAAATATCAAAGGAACCTTTTTTATTAGAGGATAATTCATTATTACAAACCACTTACACAACTGACCTTAGAGACAGGCAATCTGTTAGAACCACCTTTAATATGAGTGAAAAAGCAAATGATGCCCTAAATTGGCTTGCAAAAAATTATCATATCACTTTTAAGGAAGTTATAGATTCTTTATGTCTAGAACTATCTTCAGAACCAAAAGAGAATCACTTTTTAGATATAGTAGCAGAAGTAGCTAAAAAAATAGATTCCAAAAGTTTGGGAAAATCTACGAGAAAAACACAAGTCATTAGCAAGAAATCACTTTGTATATTAAAAGATTTGTCCAAAAAACACAGTATTCAGCGTGACTTATTAATTGAATTATCAATTTTACTTTTTAAGGCACAAATCGAGGAAAATATTGAAAAAAAACGTGAAAAACATAAAGAAGCAGGCAACAGATTTTCAAAATTTTTGGCAAAAGCAGAAGCTTTCGAAAAAGAACTAAAAAAACTTTTAGGAGATGATGACCCTATTATAATGCGATTTGGAATTGCAATGCAAATAATATATAATTTAAGTTATGCAATAGAAGCTGAACTTAAAGATGGAACTCCTATTGATCCAGATGAATGGTAATTAATCATATTTATATAATTCAATTAAAATATTAGTAATTATGCAATAAAATGTTTATTTACAAAAATTTAAGCAATTATATACTATATTATAATTTATATTTATTTTATAATGTTGTATATATTGATAATATTCATTAAAATAGAAAATAAAAATAAAAAAATAAAAAATGGAGAAATTTAAAAATGAAAAATTTAACTAATCACTCAAAAATTAGAATTATGGAAAGAGGGATAAAATGCAATGATATCATAACTATGATAGCACTTGTTAAGACAATATATCGTACAGGTATAAAATTTTATTACTGCCGGGAAAAAGACATCCCTCCTGAATTAAGAAATGAAAATGATTTTCAAAAACTTATCGGAATGACAGTATTAATGAGTCATAATGGTACGATTATTACAGCATATCGTAATATGAGTAAAAAAGCTATAAGAAAAATAAAGAAAAAAAATAAAAGAAGAAAATATTAGCCTTGTAAAAAATTTAAATGGAGGAGATAATTATGGACTATTATGAATTAATAATGGAACGTATTAGATTAGGTAATATTAGTGGTGCATATAATCTTTTTCAACAATGCAAAAATGAAGGATTACTTAATTCAGAGGAGAGTGATAGATTAGAAGAAATCTTTGAAAATTATCTTGAAGATCAAAGAAAGGAATCAGAAGAAATGAAAAACGAAATAAAAAGAAATCCAGAATTAAAAAGAAGGATTTTTAGGTGGGCTAAAGAAGAAGGTTTACTTACTAAAAATCAAATAGATGAATTTTTTCCTGAATAAAAAAAATAATAATATTTAAGCAACAACACCTTAATTTAAAAATGTTAATACACAATCATCAAATCCAGTTGTTTTTCCTCAAGATTAACCCTTGCAACTTGGACTTTTACTTTGCCTCCCAATCGGTGAGTTTTCCCTGAATACTGCCCATTCAAAGAGATTTTCTCCTCATTATAATGGTAATAGTCGTCATCCATACTTCTGATGTGGACGAGCCCTTCTGATAGAATACCTTCAATTTCAACAAAAAGTCCATATGGTTTAACGCTTGATATAATTCCATTAAATACATCGCCAACTTTATCTTTCATATATTCAAGTTGTTTTATTTTAATTGCCTCTCTTTCTGCTTCCTCTGCTCTTTTTTCCATATTGGATGAATGTCTGCATATATCATTGAGTTTTATTTTCATCCTCACTGCCGTATCCTTTTCCTCTCCTTTAAGGCAGGATTTTAATATTCTATGCACAACAAGGTCGGGATATCTTCTGATAGGCGAAGTGAAATGAGTATATTTTTTAAATGCAAGCCCGAAATGACCAATATTTTTTGGAGAATATTCTGCTTTCATCATAGTTCTTAATGTAACCTCTCCTACAAGTCTTTCTTCCGGTCTATCCTTTACTTTTTTCAGGATTCTCTGAAAACTTTTTGGAGTAGGTCTATTTAGTTCTGAGAATTTTATTCCTATTATCTTCAGAAAGTTGGCATATTCTTCTACCTTTTTCTTTTCTGGTTTTTCGTGAATTCGATAAATGAAAGGGATTTTTGTTCTAAGTTCGTTTGCCTTTTTTTCAATAAATTGAGTGACTACTTTATTTGCCATCAGCATAAATTCTTCCACAAGGATGTGACTATCGAGTCTTGGTTTGGGTTTTATCTCCTTGATGATTCCAAGTGGGTCAAAAGAAAATTTTACCTCAGGTAGGTCGAAATCAAGACTGCCGTTTTTTATGCGGTTTTTTTTCAGCAACTTTGCGAGGTCGGACATCATCCAAAGAGTTTTTCCGAGGGCTGAATCTTCTTTACCATCAATTAGTTTTTGAGCATTTTCATAAGTAAGTCGAAACTTGCTTTTTATAACAGTTTCGGCAAGTTTATAGTCTACCACCTCTCCATTAGGGTTTATCTCCATAAAAACGGTGAAAGAGAGTCTATCTTTCTTTGGTTTGAGGCTGCAGACATCTTCCGAAAGTTTTTTAGGGAGCATTGGTATGCATCTGTCAGGAAAATAGACACTTGTTCCCCTTTTAAATGCTTCTTTATCAATTGCCGTATTTTCCCTAACATAGTAATAAACATCAGCAATATGCACAGAGAGCAAAAAGTTTCCATTTTCAAGCATTTCAAGCGATACCGCATCATCAAAATCTTTTGCATCTTCTGGGTCAATAGTAAAAATGAGTTTATTCCGCAGTTCGATTCGGTTTTTGAATTCTGAATCTGGAGTTGAGAAATCAGAACTTTTTATTTCTCTCTTGACCTTTGCGGGAAAATCCCTTGGAAGTTCAAAAGCCCTCTCAATTAGGGTCATATCAAGTCCGTGTTTAAATGGGTCTCCTAAAACTTCCTTTACTATTCCTTCAGGGTTCATATATTCGGATTCCCATTTGACAAATTCTGCTATCACTTTTTCTCCAGGCTTTGCCCCCTTATTTTTCCCTTTAATGATGTATAGATCCCTTGTAAATTTTTTATCATCTGGAATTACATATTTGAATGATTTTGCCTCCATATATGTTCCGATAATTTTATTTTTTGCCCTTTCGAGGACTTCAACAACTTCACCCTCTAAAGATTTTCCCCTTCTTGAGGCGTAAACTTCAACCTTCACAGTATCCCCATCTATTGCAGTACCGGTCATCCCTCTCGGAATAAATATCTCCCTTTTATCTGTGTGATTCGCCACGAATCCATAACCATATTTCGTCATTGCAATGGTACCAATTGTCACATGAGGCGGCTTTTTTATTCTATATGTTCTTTTCCCGACTTTTTCAATCATTCTTTTATTGGCGAGGTCTTTCAGAATAATCCGCATTGAACGGTATTTACTTCTGGGAAGATTAAGTTCCTTAAATATTACCCGCGAACTGAATGTTACCCCCTGATGTAAATTAAGAAATTGCAGAATTTTTTGTCCGATATCTGTATCTTTCATAGTAAGAAAATTAAAATAAAACCCAGTATCATTTTTAACTGGGTTTTTATACTTACTTCCTTTAAAAGATGATTAGGCAAAAATTTAAATAATTTGTTTTTGAATCTTTATTCTGAAAAAAATTCAATTGTAAAATATAGATTTATGTAAAGACATGCCGTGGCATGTCTTTACTTTTACCATGTAATATTTCAAAGAAAGTATGTTACATTACACAAACTCAATCTCACCGAATTCTTTGATTTTTTCCATTACCAGATTTTTAATTTCTTCGAGTCTGTCTCTTGATTTTGCTTCGAATCTGATTACCAATGCGGGCTGTGTGTTAGACGCTCTGACCAGTCCCCACCCATCTGGGAATACTATTCTTACTCCATCTATATCTATTATATCGTATTCTTTTTTGAAGTATTCTTTCAACTTCGATACAATTTCAAACTTTTCTTCTTCTTTTGCTTTTACTCTCATTTCTGGTGTAGAAAAATATTGAGGTAGTGAGTCTATAATCTGTGAAAATTTTAAATCTGTTTCTGAAACAATTTGAACAAGTCTGCATGCAGAATATATAGCGTCATCGTATCCAAAGTAATCGTCTGCAAAGAACATATGTCCGCTCATCTCTCCTGCGAAGAGGGCTTTTTCTTCTCTCAATTTATTTTTAAGAAGTGAGTGCCCGGTTTTCCACATAAAGGGGATACCACCGTGATTTTCAATGTCTTCTATAAGCCCCAGTGAGCATTTGACGTCAAATAAAATCTTTTGTTTTCCGTGCTTTTTTAGAACATCTCTTGCGTAAACAGCGGCAAGTTGGTCTCCTCTGATAATTCTGCCGAGATCATCTATTGGACCTATCCTGTCTGCATCTCCGTCGAATGCAACCCCGAGGTCTAACGATTTTTCATTGACTGTTTTAATCAAGTCTTGAAGATTTTTGTCAACTCCGGGGTCAGGATGGTGATTAGGGAAACTTCCATCTGGTTCACAGTAGAGTTCTGTCACTTTACATCCGAGTTCTCTTAAAAGGGAGGGACCAATAATTCCACCCATCCCGTTACCAGCATCAACAGCAATGTTTAGTTCTTTTTTGAACTGAAACTTTGACTTTAACGTCTCAATATAGGGTGTAATTATATCCACCACTTCACATTTACCGCTTCCTGAATTGAATTTTTCACTTTCGATTAATCTTCTGAATGCCTGAATCTCCTCACCGTAGATTGTAGTTTTATCCGCTCCTACTTTGAATCCATTATACTCAGGGGGATTGTGACTTGCTGTAATAATTATACCTCCATCTATATCATAGTGAAAAAAACTGAAGTATCCAGGTGGAGTGGGAACCTCTCCGAGGTCAATAACATCAACTCCAGTAGAGAGTATGCCATCAATAAGATAATCACGAAAACGTGTGGAACTTGGTCTTACATCTCGAGCAACACTGACCTTTTTCCCGCCCTTTTGTTTTATATAGGTTCCGAATCCTTTACCAATCTTTTCCACAAGGTCATCGGTAAGGTCTATATCTACCAACCCTCTTATGTCATATTCCCTGAAAATATTAGGATTCATATTAAAATCTCCTTAATTGTAATTGCAAATTAACCCAAGTTTAAAAAGATTATAAAAATTTTATTTAATCAAGTCTATCTTTTAATTAATATTTTCACAAAAAACAATTCTTTCAATTTGCTGATAGTCTTTCAAAATTTTTATATTGGAAAAGCCAAAAGACTTCATAATGTTACTAACATTTTCACTTTCTCCGAGTCCTACTTCCACAAACAGCATTCCATCGGGAGTCAGCCAATTTTTACTTTTTTCGCATATGACTTTAAAGAATGAAAGTCCATCCGCATTATCGCATAAGCCTTTTTCAGGTTCGTATAATTTGACTTCGTCAGGAAGATTCGGAAAATCTCTTATAGATATATAAGGAGGATTGGAAACAATTATGCGAATATCTTTAAATTCGGTTTTACCAGCATCGAATATAGAAAGATTTTTGAATGTTATCTTATCTGTTACGCTGTTCATTTTTGCATTTTCTTCTGCTATTTTAAGGATTTCGTTTGATATATCAATAGCGAATATTTTAGAATTATCTATATATTTAGCAAGGCTGACAGCAATATTCCCACAGCCTGTTCCTATATCGAGGATGTTAAAAACATTTCCTTCTT
>JABXJV010000233.1 GCA_013375355.1 Candidatus Helarchaeota archaeon | reverse complement strand
AGTAACAAATAATTATTATATCCTCATTTCTTATGAATTCTTTGTATAAATATCTAAATATTTCTAATTTATCACGTGCGTTCTAAATATGAAAATGAATTAAAATGACAAAATACAAACTAGTAGCTTTATCTGACTTACATCTAGGTCATGAATCATGCCTTTTAAGAAATGAAGGATCTAATGAAGGGTTAAATGAAACAATTAATGCTATGAAAACTAAAGATATTAATGGGCCTGAAATACAAGAGATTGAAACTTTAGTTTTAATAGGTGATATAATTGATGCCGCACTAAGTAGAGCGCAAAATATGTGTGAAGCTGCTGGAACTTTTTTTAGAGAATTAACAAGTAGAATAAAAATAAAAAAAATTGTAATGATTCCAGGAAATCATGATAGAATTTTATTAAAAGATGCTACTGCTACTATCCAAAATTTGGGAAAGATGGTTCAATATAGTGATGGGGTATTTCCCGTTGAGGGTATTGATGTTGAGTTAGATAGTGAATTATTTAATATCGAGATTAATTATTATCAAAAATTATCCTTACTTCAGCTTTATGGCTTAAAAAATAAGCAAGATCAACTTAATTTTGAAAAGAACACAAAAATTTATTTCGCAAACCCGATTTTCTATGAAAAAATCGGAGAAAAATCGTTTATCTTTAATCATGGACTACATATGTATATGGATTATTTTCAATTAATTTCAAAAGCAAAAACTCTTGAAGATATTGAAAATAATACAATTGACATTGTCACGTCAATATGGAATAATAGAGGAGATCGTGAGCTTACAATCCAAAAATCATTTTGGGCTGGAATTCAATTTTTAAGATCACAATTACTAAATTTTAAAAATGTAACAGATTTCTGGTATAAACCTTGGACCTTATTAAAAAAGGTAAAATCAAAATGGAATAGGAAATTTAACCCATTCAGAAATCTTATGGTAAATCCAAAAATTGAATTTTTTCAAAAACTATGGGCTATATTCAAAGATATCCCTGATAAAAATATTTCAAAAAATAACATGATATTCGTTTTTGGTCATACACATACTTCTGAATTCAAAGAATTTTATGTAGACTATGAAATTGGGAATGTAGTTAACTTCAACACGGGAGCATGGAATACTTGGCATAAAAAACTAAAACCTGATTCATGTATTCTTACAGTTAATGAGAATGAAGCTAAACTCTGGAGATATCAGTACCCGAAAGATCTAGTCAAAAGCTTAGCTCCTTTCTAAATTTGTCTATTTCTAGTAAAATAGTTCTACATAAGTTTTAAGAATTAATAATGATATTCAGTTACCATTTTTCTTCTCTTACACTATAGAGGATTAGTGATCCAAGAATAAATGCCACGATTGCAAAAGGAATATGGACAATTGAACCAAAGTAACCTATTCTATAACGTCTTTTACCTGATATCATAGAAAGTATTAAATTATAGAAAAAAAGCTGCTCAGAAAAATCTTGTTTATGAATATGAATTAATATTATAACACCAATAATATCATTGAATACTAGACCATTTTGATTCCAATGAAAACCTAAAAAGGAACTTATTAATATAAGTGACCATGCAGCTAAGCCTATTCCAAATCCAGAGGCCACTATATTGTAATTATTTTGATAACCACCAATAAGAAATAGTAAGCCTGATACACAAAATAAAGCAGCGCCTAATCCATAAAAAATTTGATATAAAGGATAGTTATAAGTCCATAAAAATGCTGACACTAAAGAAAGAATAAATAATAGGATTCCTAATCCGCATGCTTTGTTATTTTCTACCATCTTGCCTCTCTAATAAATACTAAAATTATGCTAATATATTTTTGGGATTTCTAAAATTTTAGTGGAAATGAGTAAATTCAGAAAAATATTTACGAATATTTTTGTATTTTTTCAACTTATCTGTTAATAATGCATATAATTCATTGTCCTTATGGTTATTTTCCTTCCATTTCGGGGGCTGAACTTTATATACAAAGAATATCAGAAATTTTATTAAAGAGAAGACATAAAATTAAGGTCTTTTGTTCTAATGCAATCGATTTTCAAGCATTTAGATCCCCAGAAGGAAAAACTATATCAGAACTAGAAAGAAAGATTAACGGAGTCGAAATTAAAAGGTTCAAAATTGAATATTCAAAATTTGTTAGCCTCATTAATTTAATTCTAAACTCTTCCTTAAAAAAACTATTAAATAATGCAAGATTTTTAAAATTTAACCTTATAGATTTATTAAAATTCTTAAAAAATGGTCCATTCATTCCAGATTTTTTCAGAACATTATTAAGACAAGATGTAGATGTTATCCATACAACTGCTATTCCTTATCTCAATATAGTATTAGCTTTAATTGCTGGAAAATTGAAAAAAATACCTACTATTTGCACACCTTTCTATCATTTTGAAAATGAAAGATACCAAGATCCTGTCTACACTCGTATTTTAGGCGAATTCAACAAAATTTTAGTATGTTCAAAGGCTGAAAGAGACTATTTAATTGATAATGGAGTAAAATCAGAAAAAATTAAACAAATACATATGGCAGTTGACCTACATAAATATGAAAAAGCAAAAACAAAATGGTTTTTTGATAAATACGATATATCAGGACCAAAGATATTATTTTGTGGTTTTAAAAATATCGAGAAAGGGGCAATTAACATTCTAAATTGTATTAAATATGTGGTTTCTGAGATACCAGATGCTAATTTCATTTTTATTGGTCCTAGTTCTACAGTTTTTAATATAAAAAAAAGAAAATTAGGTAATTTGAGAAAAAATATTGTGAATATTGGAGTCTTACCTTATGATTCTACCCTTAAACGTGGTGCATTTGCTGCTAGTGATATATATCTTATGCCCTCTAGAAGTGAAGCATTTGGTATAGCCTATTTAGAGGCATGGGCTTGTAAAAAACCAGTTATTGGTGCTGATATAAAAGCATCAATAATTAAAGATGGTCAGGATGGTTTTGTCGTACCATTCAATTCATCACCTAAATTACTTGCTGGAAAAATTATCAAATTAATAAGAGATGAAAAACTAAGATATGAATTAGGTTTAAATGGATATAATAAGATTAAAAAAAATAAATGGACATGGGAGCATTTAGCAATAAAAATTGAAGATATTTATAAAGAGGTGATAAATTCTAGTGAAAACTAAAATTTCAGGAAATCCTATTGCTACAATTAGACAAAATGAGGCATATATTGATGGATTTTCAACAAAAAATTTGGTAAAAAAATTTGGAACTCCATTATTTGTATATTCAGAAAATAAAATTCGTTCTAACTGTTCAAATTTCTCCCAAATTTTCAAAAAATTATTCCCAAATCTTCTAGTATTATACTCTTTCAAGGCGAACTATCTCCCTCAAATTTGCGAAATAATAAAATCTGAAGAAATAGGGGCAGAAACCGTCACATCTTTTGAGTTAGAATCAGCAATCAAGCTCAGATTTGATCCAAAAAAAATCCATTTAGGCGGTGTTTACCTACCTGAAGATATATTAAAAATTGCTTTCCGAAATGGGATAGGGTTAATATCTATCTGTTCATTAACACAACTTAATACTCTAATTAAATTAACAGAAGATATTGATAAAACTCAAAATATTGGAATTCGAATCGTATCGCCTAAATTTGATCGTAGAATAGGCTTTGCACCAAATAAAGAAACTTTTATGAGAATTATTGATAGTATATCGAAATCTCCAAATCTTAAATTAACGACTCTTCATTCTCATTATGGTACACAAATGATGGAACCTTCGATTTTTAGTAACAACGCCAAATATATTCTGGATGCTGCATCTTTGATGGAAGAAGCTGGTGTAAATGTAAGTCAACTCAACTTAGGGGGTGGATTTCCAGAAGCGACAATTATGAATAATATACAATTGGAAAAAATCGGAAAGGATATTTCACAATTTATGCGGGAACGTGGTTACCTTAATTTAGAAATTGTCTTTGAACCTGGCCGTTATATTGTTGGGGATGCAGGAATATTATTAGCGAGTGTAATTGATTTAAATTTCCAAAATCAACGTTGGATATATTTAGATGCAGGTACAAACATATGTCCGATTTGGGCAAATAGTAATCTCAGATTTTTTTGTGCAAATAAGATAAGTTCACCACATAACTTACCCATAAATATTGCAGGTCCTCTTCCTACTTATATGGACGTTCTTGCAAAAAAGACTCCATTCATTAAAAATGTTGAAATTAATGATACTCTTATAATTTTAAATGTAGGCGCGTATAATCTGTCTTGGGGCACTCTTTTCCCATTTTCACAACCCCCCTATGTTTTAATTAAAAATAATCAACTAGTTGAGATAAGACCTCGAAAAAATCCATCATTTATTCTTTAAATTCAAAAATTTACATTAAATTATTAAGTTGTATTAAAGAGAAAATAATCATTAACAGTCATGTTTTTATTTTTAATAGAGATTTTATAAGGCCGATGATGATATGAGTGAAGAAGCTTTCAAAAAATTTATTGGTTATAAATTAAAAGAAGGGAAATGGATACTACCATCAGAAAGAATGAAGCAATATCAAACAGCTGTGGGGGATACACGAACTGAATATATGTCCAAAAATCCTATCTCAAGTCCTGCTTTTACATGTGTCCTTGTTCTTGAAGCTAGAAAGCAACATGTGAAGGATATCCCCGGACTGAATATTGATTATACAAAAGTTCTTCATGCTTCACAAGCGTACGAATTCTTTAAGCCACTAAAAGCCGGTTCAGAAATAGTTACTAAGAATTATATTTCCGATATATACATCAAACGTGAAAAATTATGGATTGAAACTACCATAGATTGTTATGATGGCGATGATTTGTGTGTGAAAGTAATTAATAAAATAGTTGTGCGCAAAGGTGGCTTTTAAAATTAAAAAATAAGGTAAAAAATAATTATTCTACTAATTGCAGAACTCTATCATACGCCTCTAATGCTTGATCTATAATTTCATTTGTATGTGCCATTGTAGTGTAGCCTCTACTACCCGCAAGTGTGAATACACCCTCTGTTAGTAAAGCTGCTTGAAATTCATCCATTACTTTTTTGCGAACATTGATTTGTGTAAAGATATCAGGGTCTGAAAGTCTTAAAGCCAACGGAGCACCTGTTTCTATATGAAGAACTGATTTAAAGTTGAATGCAACGAATGGTAAATTATACTTCTCAAAAAGCTCTTCCAATCCTTTAGTAAGCCTATCTCCCGCAGCAGCCGCTTTTTCTATGGCATTAGTCTCCGCAATTGCTTTGATTGTATGATAACATGCAGCGCAAGTTATTGGGTTTGCAGTAACTGTACCACCAGTATATGTCCTCTTTTTACCTTTTTCTACACCCTCTATCCCTGCCGCGAAATGAATCATCACATCTTCTCTACCCCCTACTCCGCCACACATTGGAAATCCATGTGTGATAATTTTTCCAAAAGCTGTAAGGTCGGGTGTTACGTTATAATATTCCTGAGCTCCACCCATTGCCATTCTGAATCCTGATACTACCTCATCAAAGATTAATAACGCCCCATGTTCATCACAAATTTCTCGTAAAGTTTGATTCCACCCAGGCTTAATAGGATGGGTTCCAGATTCTCCACCAAGAGGCTCTACAATTATAGCAGCAACATCATTTTCATACTTTTTAAAAACTCGCTTAAGCTTTTTTTCATTATTTGGTGGTATTGAAACAGTATGTTTAAGCACCGAATTTGGGATACCATGTGATTCTATCGCTTTAATTCCAGGGATATGCATATCATATACTAATTGGTCTCCCCAACCATGATAAGATCCCCCAATTTTAATAATTTTCTTTTTCCCTGTGAATACTCTTGCAACTCGAAGTGTTGCCATATCTGCTTCAGTTCCAGATGCAAAAAATCTAAAAAGCTCAACAGAGGGAACATATTTCTTAATTTGTTCTATTGCTTTAATTTCATATTCTGAGGTAACACCATGTGCTGCTTGGTTATTTTGTACTACATCTGCCACGGCATCACGAATGGGGGCATAATTATGCCCTAAAATTATAGGACCGCCACAGCTTAAAAAATCGATGTATTGATTACCATCTACATCCCACATATAGGGTCCAAGTGCTTTATCTATTACTATAGGATATGGGTGTTTAATGCTTAAATTATGTTCTAAACCACCAGGAATTAAGGTCTTTGCTTTATCAAATAATTCTTTAGATCGTGGAGTTAAATCTTCATATGCTCCAATTGCTCTCTTCATATTTTCAGGTGCAATTCTACGAACTGGCTGTGTAACGAGATCTCTTAATCGTCTAATAATCTCTTCATATTCCATTTTTATACATCATCCAATAATAAAAACAATACTAAATGATTATAATAAATAATAGTATTGTAAAAAATTATATTATCAATTTTTGCCTATGACATTTAGTTAGCGAAACTTGTAGTATAAAGTGGATATATAGTCTTAAAAGGAAAATTTAGGAAGGCTTACCAAAAAAATCTTCCATTTTTACAAAATCAATTGTTGGTTTCTCAAATGTCACTTCTTTAACGGGTTTACCACAATTTGTACATGAGATAGCGTTAAGTGGCATATTATAACTACAATATATGCAATAATTTTTATGTTCTATAATTTTTTTGAAAATTATTTCACTATCAGATTTCCATTTACTATTTAAAATAAGATTTCGCAATTCTTCATTAGAACAACGGGTTTTTTCATTGATCTTATTTAAAAACTTTATAAAATATTCCCTATTTTGGGAATAAGCTAGAGGAACTGATGGGATATTAAAATGTTCATAAAAATAATTTATATAGACTGCAAGGATTTCTAGTATATTTTCTTTATATATAGTTTCACTTTTAGGAAGACTTTGATAATATTCAATAAAAAATTTATCAAGAATAATTTTAATTATAATATACCAGAAAATTGGTTTAATAACTATAATCTGAGCTGGTAATCTGTAAGAATATCTATATTTTAGGGTTCTAAAATTAATATATTTTTCTAATCTGGGAAAAATCCGCCATAGATCAATCAAGTTATTAAGACATCTTGAAAAAGGGGAAGGATTCGATTTTGATATATTTTCAATAAGCCTCTCCAAAACAATAAAAAGTGAATTTGGGCCAAATTTAAGTACCGTATCGACATTTTGCTTCTTCATTCTAGATATTATTAATTTTTGGTATGCATCAGCTAAAACATTTGAATAATGCTCAATTCGATGAAGAATTATATCTTTATATGCTTGATTAGGTGATTCATATGTGATATGTTTAATATCATTAAGAAAATTCGAAAATTCATTCCAAGTATCTACATATTCAATATTTTGAAATAATAATCTATGTTCTTTATAAAAAACATCAATTAACGATTTTATTGCAAGAAACGCTCTCGTTTCTTTTAATTTATTTAAAATAAAGTCCAAAAATAATCTAGTATTATCAATTTGGATATTCTTAAATTCTAGAGCTATCTTTGTCCAATTATAAATAGTATTTGCTTCTGTTTTATATCCCTTTTTACGAAGATTTTTATTGAGGTGTGATAAAAAAGCAAGTATCTTTTTATTTTCTAGATTTTTAAAATCTCGTAATATAAATTCTGAAAAATCAACAATAAAATCTTGGAATTTATCAACATTATTAATAATCAAACCAATGATTTGCTTAAAATCTCCTTGCTGTTCAATTAGAGTTTCACAATAAGGACATTTCGATATGTTTTCATATTTTGTTAAATTAAGACCACAACTTAAGCAATAAATTACTTCATTTTGATTTAATTCCAAAAAAAGATTTTCTAGTTCAAGTTTTATTCTTTTTTTTATATTTTCTAGTCTGTCTAAATCTTCATTTTTAATTTTTTTTACCTTTTCAAAGGGTACTTCTTCTTTATGTAGTGAATACCTTTTTAAATTCGAACTTAAGGGAATTTTTTTCTTTTTCATTAATTTTCACATTTAAATAAATTCCTTGATTGTATTTATTTATTGATCTTCAGATGATGTTCCAAAAAAATCACCCATTTGACCAAAATCTACGCTCGGTTCTTCGGATGATATCTCACCAACTTTCTTACCACAATTTGG
Organism: Candidatus Helarchaeota archaeon; assembly: GCA_013375355.1. Next base: position 20,062 of record JABXJV010000233.1, on the reverse strand, counting down.
ACATTTTTTTGCTTTGGGGGGCATGTTGTAACTACAATATATACAGAAATTTTTTTCTTCAATTAGTATTTTAAGGATTTTCTTTGCACTAGATTTCCATTTACTAAAATATATTATTTCTTTTAAGTCTTCATCTGAGAACTGGTGAATTTCATTCATTTTTTTCATAAACTTTATTAAGTTTTCCCTATTCTCCCTATTTGAGATTTTCACCTCGGGTACTTTTTTCAATTCATGAAAGAAATTAATATATGTAATTATAATTTCAATAATATTTTCATGATGTACATCTTCATTTTTTGGAAGTCTTTGATGGTTAACACTGTGGAGTCGAGCAATAATCAATTCCATAACACCAAACCAAAATACCGGTTTGATTTTTGTTGTTAAAGTCGAGTTATACATACGTTTCACTTTTTTCAAATCTGGAAGATAATGCCAATTATTTATGAAATGCTGTAGAACTCTAGAAACTGGAGATGGATTAACTTCTGAAATATCCTTCATTATCGCTCCAGCAACCGCAGGGAATGCGTTTCTCCCTTGCATTCGAATCGTATCAACATCTTGGGATTTCATTCGAGAAAGCATTATATTCTTATAATTTTTTACTAATGTCACCATATATTCTTCAATTTTTTGAAGAATAAAGTCTCTACTTGGATAATTTAGCATAATATAAATGATATTTTTTAATTCATGAATAAAATCTGCAAAAATATTGCAAGTATATACGTCAGCACCCCCATATTTTAAAAAGGCTTGTTTGAAAAATAACTCCATCAAGTAAATAGGTGATTGAAAATCATTAGATTTACTAATTGTATTTAAAATTATATCCAGAAAATCCTTAGATTCTGTGTTTTGTATTTTTCTTAATGCAAGTGTGATTTGAATCCAAGTATGAACAACTTCCGCTTCTCTCCTATACCCGATATCTTGAAGAATTTCGTTTGTGGCTAAAAGAAATGCAAAGATCTTTTTATTATCATAATCAAGATATAAGCTTTTAGCTAAATCAAAAATATCAATAACGAAAGTTGGAGCTATCTTCTCTTTACTAAGTATAAAGCTAACAACAAGGTTGAAATTAACTTGTTCAATCATATTTTCTTTATTCTTTTTGAATGAAGCATAGATTTTTTGATATAATTCTTCTTTCCATCTAACAAGCAAATCTCTTGTTTCAGCTTGAAAACATTCCATCATAAATAGCTTTGAAATTGCAATTAATAATTCAATAGATTGCTTCTTTTGGAACGATTTATATAATGGTTCAAAATTTTTCAGATATTTGTCCAAATTAACTCCTTTTTCAGATAAAAAATCAAGGGCTCTATAATATTTTTTATAATGTATTAATGTGTTAATGTATTCTTTCTCAATTTCTTCATATTCAACCTCTTTACTGACAATCGCTAATTTTTCTTTAAGAATTGTAAATTTTGATTCTTCATCTTTAATTTGTTCTCGAATTGGATAGAGTTTTTTCATAAGATATTTTTTTAATTTATCATCCCCAAGTTTATCAAATTCAATATTAGGGCATTTGGTATACCATTTCCAAGCTTCAAAATAATTTTTTAAAGCGGATTTTGTATTTTTAAGGTTATCACACAACATACCAATATAAGTACTCGCTTTAAATTGTTCTAATTCAAATCCAATCTTTGGAAATGATTTTTTCGCATTCTTAAATCTTTTGATAGCTTCATTTGGCTCCGGAATCCCAAATGATTCTAAACCATCTAAAAAGCTTCCATATGCTTTCATGATTTTCATACCAAGTTTATTTTTTTCTGATTTAAAATCCTCCGATAAAGACTTTAATCCATCTAATGCCTCAATCCATTTACTTTGGCTTAAAATAATTCGAATTAAATTTAACTGTTGAATAATTAGCAATGCTGATTCATTTGGTCTATCATCCTTAATTTTTATTTGATTTTCATATAACAAATTGTAAAGATTATGAAAATCTTCTATGATTTCATCAGATTGTTCCTTACTAAATTCTGTTTGAAAATAATCCAATTTTTTTACATCCCTTAATAATTTATCTTAAAGATTAGGAGCTAAAAAAATCGTCCATTGCTCCCATATCTATGGCTGGTTCATCAGGGGATAACTTACCCACTTCCTTCCCACAATTTGGGCATTTATCTGATCCAGGCGGCATATTATAGCTACAATATATGCAAAAATTTTTCTCTTCAATTAATTTTTTTAACATATACTTCGCATCTGAACTCCAGTCGCTAGAATAAATAAGGCTTCGTAATTCGTTATCAGATAATTGATTAGCCTCATTCATTTTCTTTAAGTAATTTATTACCTGATCCCTATTTTGGGAATAGGAAATATTAACAGATGGACATTGTTGAAGTTCATAAAAGAAAGTAATATAAGTTTTTATGATTTCTATAATATTTTGATGGTGAACTGTTTCATTTTTTGGAAGCCTTCCAAAATATTCTCCATAATGGACCCTAAGAATAAGCTCAAATACCCCAAACCAAAAAACTGGTTTGATCTTTATTATCTGACGTTGATAATAAAAAACCTCAGTTTTTTCTAACACAGGAAGAGTTCGCCAATTATCGATTAAATTTAAAAGACATCTTGACATTGGTGAAGGATTCACATTAGAAATATCTTTCATTAAGTTTGAAGCAACCCTTGGAAAAACACGCGGTCCAAGAGTCTGAATATCCTCGATATTTTGCATTCTCATTCTTGATCTTATTACATTGATAAAAGTTTCTGCTATCATATTTGTATAATTATTGATTTTTTCAAGAATTTCGTCTTTATTAAGAAAATCAGGAGTATTATAGATTAAAACTCTTAATTCATTGAGAAAATCGGATAAATTATTGCAAACTTTTACATCTGTATAGGTTCTAGATTTTAAGAAGTTATTTGTATAAAATGATTCCATTAATGTAACTGGAGCAAAATGGTCTTTTGAATATTTGAAAGCATCTAAAATTACATTAAAAAACGGCTTAGAGTTTCTGTTTGATATTTTCCTTAATTGAAGTATGATTTGAATATATGAATGAATATTTTCTGCCTCATTTTTATAACCAGCATCTTGGAATATTTCATTTGCAAATAATAAAAATGCCATATATTTCTTATTTTGAGGAGAATCAAATAAATTTTTAGCTAAATTATTGGCAACACCTAAAAACATTTGATAATCTGCTGTATACTTTAGTATAAAATTAATGATTGGCTTAAAATCTCCCTGTTCAACTATTTCTAACGTGTTTAATTTGAAGAATTTATATATTTCAGAGGTAATTACCTCTATCCATTTATTAAAAATAATTTTTGATTCAGGATCAGAACAATCTAAAGATAATAATTTTATCATTGCATTATACCTTTCTATAGATGGTTTTGATTTGGTAGATTTATAAAAGGGTTCAAAATAATCCAAGTATTTATCTAATCGAATATTAAAATCCTTCATAAAATCAATAGCCATGTTATACATTTTTACTTTAGAAAGTAAATTCATAAGATACTCATTTTTTTTATCAGAGATTTCATTTTCAATCTCTTGATGCTGTAGTTTATCAGTTATCCGATCGATATATGTCAATTTTTCTAATAATAATTCAATACACAGCCTTTGATTATTAATCTGTGTACGTAAAGGGAAGAGTTTGTCCACTAAAATTTGTTTCAAAAGAGGGTCTATTGATTCTTTAATTTTAAAATCATTAGGTGTTGAATTATACTTCCATGCTTCAATATAATATTCTGAATTGAGAAGTATTATTCTTCCGAGAAAGAAATCTTTATTCAAATCATCTGACAAATTACCAATTATGATATTTATATTATGAATTAAGTTTGAAAAAGATTCACAAACTTCTATTTCCAATTTTATTAGTTTTGATTGAAAACTTTGAGCAAAATAAGTTTCCATTAACGAAATTTCAATATCGATAAGGGAATCTTTAGAAACAATTTCCTTTGAATTAACAAAAACTTGCAATATGTTTTTAAATATTTTATTAATATCCCGACCAAATTGCTTCATCTCATTTATTATTGAAATCCAAGAATTGAAAATATTAAAAGCAACCATATTTCCAATATTTTCAAATATTTGTCTTATAGTTATTAAAAAATTCATGATATCTTTATCATAAGGATTTATTAGCACTTGTTTAACAAAACCTGAGGTGTCTATGATAAATTGCTGAGCTCCACTTGTATCATTAAGGACAAAATTAACAAAATGTTTATAAACATCATCTTGGATTATTTCTTCCATTTCCGAATAAAATATTTTATAGATTAAAGGAAATGCTTCTTCTTTCATAACTTTTATTGAATCTGTCGATTCTCTTTTAAGAAATTCAAGTGAAAAGAGTTTAACTAAAACTAGAGCTAATTCTAGAGAAGGTTTTTTAATGAAATTTTTAAAAGGTTTTCTAAGAAATGCCATATATTTATCTGGAGGAATTTTATTGTTTAAAAGAAAATCTAAAAGTTCAGTGTATTTTTCATTATTAATTTGAAAAAATATGAATTCATTTAGAATTTTTTCATATTCTTCCTTGTCAGTTTCTTTATCTATAAGTGACAATTTCTCTTTAAAAATAGAAATTACTTGATATACTTCTTTAATTTTATTGATTAACGGAAAAATTTGATTTAAAGCATAATTTTTAAGTTCATTATCTCCCCATTCATTAAATTCATCTATATCACATTTATTATATGCTTGCCAAGCTTTATAATTATGGTCAAAGGATTCGTTCTCTTTCCCTAATTTCTTATAAGTAATCCCGAGATTAGCATGAGTCCGGAATTGTTCTAATTCAAAACCATACATTGGAAATAATTTTAAAGCCTTTTTGAATTTCTTTACAGCTTTCTCTGGATTAGAGGTCCCAATAAATTCTAAACCCTCAGTAAAATTCAAGTAGGCATTTGAAATATTTTTTCTTAATTTGTTCTTTTTAATCCCAAAACTAGATTTTAGAGATTCTAAGTTATCCAATAATTCACCCCATTTATTGTCTTTAATATTTTGTCTAATTGTGTTTAAATTCCTGAGTATTTGAGCAGTTGATCTAGTTGGATTTGGAATATCATATTTTACTTGATTTTCAAGAATGAGAGAGTGCCTAGAGCTTGGTTTTATGCTCATTTCTTCAGCTCTTTCAGTTTCAGATTGTTCCAGACTAAGGCTTATTCTTCCCATTTCATCAATATCTTCTTGGTAAGGAGTGGGAGAAATAAAAGGAGTTTCCCTTGGCATTTCAGTTAGCTTTTTCCTTCCTGTAATTTTTAATCCTTTAAAAGCTTCAAACTTGTCTGGATATTTCACACTAAATAAAAGCAAAAATGAGGTACTTATCATAAATAATGAAAGACTAATGAATAAAATAGAAAGACTCGGAAAATTTATTGCATTAGGCATAATAATTGGAGGAAAAGCTAAGCTAAGATCGACATCTGTTGAATAGGTGTATTCTGCTAAATAAATTAATACTAATAATCCTCCAGAATAAATACAATAGCCAATTTTTTTACCTAATTTCTTTTTGTCAGATAATGATAATCCATCAATTAACAATACTAATGCTATTATGAAAAAAAGCACTATTGTTACTACCCAGCCTATATAGTAATTGCTAGGTGTCCCTTTTAATAACCTTCTATATATTGTGAAAGTTGAAAGTGAAAGAACGCCAGAAATCCAAAAAGTTTCTGATATTGCATCCTTCTTTTCTTTATTTAGGTCATCAGTACCACTTAATGTAACTAATCCAATAAACGAAAAGATACCTCCTCCTGTAGCAAAAACCGCACCAGTTAATATCTTAAGCTGTTTTTGCCCTAGATTAGTAGGTGGCATTGCAATTAAAAACCAAATGTAAAATAGTAAAACCCCAAAAAATACTAAAATCTTTGTAGCTTCTAATTTCAAACCTTCCTCAAAATCTGCATTAACTATACTTGGAACAACAAGTAGCATTAGAATACATGCAAAAATTATAGGAAGCATAATATTCGAGGTTATTCCAATAAATGACAATAAGATTTGGACAATAAAGGAAAAGATTATAAGACCTTTCTTTGTATCAGATGGATATCTTTCATCTCTATCAAAATCCCGAGTTAAAAAAAACATGTAAAGCATAATACTGGAAAAAATCATAAAAATTATTCCAAATATTGTATAATTTTTATAACCAATTAAATTTACAAGAATCATAATTCGAATTGTAGATGTTAAATCACCTGAAATTAAAAGAATGACAACACCAAGAGCATAATAGTTATTTATTCCAGTAAACATGAAATATAGGATCACATAATCTGCTAAATCCATTTTTTTCCATCCTCCATATAAAAATTAATTCCATATATTTTTAACGCTATCAAACCAGCAAGAATTTCCTCCAATTTAATAAAAGAGAGAATTTTATTATTTTCTCATTAAAAATTTTGGTGATTAATTCAATAAAAAATGATTCTCGTGAGGTTAATGGTATAAATGTGCTTAAATATAATAAAATCATTTTAACCCCAGAGTTCTCTTTTTTTTTCTATTTAATTTTTTTAATAAATTATACTTATAAATTTCGTAGTTAAGAGTATAAAACTATTTTTTAGATTAATAATTTAAATTAGGGTTTAAGATCCAGAGCCAAAGAAATCACTCATTGCTCCGAAATCAATGGATGTCTCATCAACAGATATTTTTTTTACTTCTTTACCACAATTAGGGCATTTTTTAGATTTGGGGGGCATATTATAACTGCAATATATACAAAAGTTCTTCTCTTCAATTACTTTTTTAAGTATATATTTTGCATCTCCGCTCCAATTAGTAGAATTAATAAGAGAGCGTATTTCTTCGTTTGTAAATTGATTTTGCTCACTTATTTTTTTCAAAAATTCAATTGTATGATCTCTATTTTCCGAATAAGAGATGTTTACTTCTGGTAATTGTTGAACTTCATAAAAAAATGTTAAATATGCTTCCACAATTTCCAAAAGGTTTTTATGATGAACAATTTCGTTTTTAGTAAGTCGCTGATAATATTCTCCATAGTGATGTGCAAGAATTAATTGAAACACACCAAGCCAAAAATTGGGTTTAAGGCTAACCGTTTGTATTTGATAACCAAAATAATTTGTTTTTTCTAATACAGGAAGAATTCTCCATTTATTAATGAGAATTATAAGTGCCCTAGAAATCGGGGCAGGATTGTGGCTAGAAATATTTTGCATCAAGGAGCTAGCAACATAAGGTAAGGCATTCCGTCCTAATGATTGGATATAATCAATAGTTTGGTTTCGCATTCTCGATAAGATAATATTACTATATGATTCGGCTAAAGCTTTTGTATACTCATAAATTTGATTTACCATAAAATCTTTATTGGGAAAATCTGATGAGCTATAAACTAGATTACTAATTTCACCAAGAAATTCAGAAAATCTATTATTAGGTCCTATATCAGAGGTGTATCCACGGCGTGAAAAATTTTCATCATAATAGATGCCTAGAAGTGTTAGGGGAATGAAATGGTCTTCTGAAGATTTAAAAGCCTGTAAAATTATATCAAAAAATGCTTTGGAGTCTCTAGATATTTTTCTTAATTGAATTGTAACAGTTATCCATGAATGTATTGTCTCTGCATGCAATTTATTACCAGTTTCTTGAAGAATTTCATTAGTATATAGTAAAAATGACATAATTTTTTTATCATGAGGTTCTTTAAATAATTGTCTAGCAAAATTGAACAAATCTTCAAAGAATTTTTGAGAATCTTCTGAATATTTAATGATGAAATTGACTATTTGTTTAAAAGCTCCTTTTTGAACGATTTTGTCTCTATTGTTAATATAGAATTTGTAAATCTTCGATGATAAATTATTTTTCCATTCATCAATTATCGCCTTATTTTCAGGATCTATGCAATCTAAGGAGAATATTTTTAAGAATGAATCCATAGTATTAACACTTGGATTTTTTCTAATTGCTTTATAGAAAGATTGAAAATGATCTATATAAGGATCTAGTTTAAGGTTAAAAATTTCCAGAAATCTAATTGCATCGATATGATTTTTATCTTTAGTAAGCAAAGACATGATATATGAATGCTTAATATTTGAAATCTTTTGTTTAATCTCCTGATATTCGAGTTCGTTAATCTCTTTTCTTATGAATGACAATTTTTCTTCTAATAATGCTATAATAAGAACTTGATTTTTAATTTCGGTATGAAATGGATATAATTTATCAATTAAATATTGTTTATACAAAGGATCAATAGAATCTTTAAGTTTAAATATATTTGGAACTGAATTATACACCCAAGCTCTCAGAAAATATTCTAAGTTGATTAATCTAAACTTCTTAAGGATCAATCTTCGCTTTTCGGAATCAAGAATTTTTTCAGATAAATCATTCGTTTTATTAATAAAATCTGAAAAAGCTTGACAAACTTCAAAGTCGGTTTTAAAATCATCAGAGTTAAATCTTATTTTAAAAAACTTCTTAATAAGAAATGTTTGACTCTCTAGGAGTGAAATCGGGGAATCTATATCAAAAGATATTTTAAAAATCTGTAAAAAGTTATCAAAATTGGATTTCTGATCAGGTGATACTGATCTTGTTGTATAAATGGTTTGGAGCCATGAATCAATAATATCAGCAGCGATATCATTATCACTATTTTCAAAAGCGTTTTTAATGTTAGATAAGAAACTCAATGCGGTATCATTTTTCGGATCCTCCAATAACGTTTTAATTAAATATGAAATATCAATTATAAATTTTAGAGCACCTTTTTCGCTTCCTAAAAATAAATCAACGATTGCCCTGAATTCTTCTTCTTCAATCATCTCTTCTCTCATGGTATAAAAGATTTTATACATTTTTGAAAAGGATTTCTCTTTCCATTCATCGATTATTTTTTTGGTTTTATTTTGGATATATTCTAAAGTATATATTTTTGAGAGCGTCAAAGCTAGATCAATTGATGGTTTTTTAGTAAATTCCAAAAAAATTGTTTCAAATTGTGTTAAGTAGTCATCTATTTGAATATTATGAGCTGAGAAATATTCAAATAGTTTATTAAATTCTTTATTATTAATAAGAGTAACAATAAATTCTTCTTGAATCGTTTCATATTCTGTTTTATCAGTTTCTTTATTAACAATAGATAATTTTTCTTCGAGAATTGTAATAAGTTGATCCACTTCTTTGATTTTATTTCGTGATAAATAAATTTCATTTAATACATATTTCTTGAGATGAGAATCTCCCCACTTTTGAAATTCCTCTTCACTACATTTCTTATAATATTTCCAGGAATGAGAAATAGATTTTTCTGCTTTTTTCTTATTTTCTTGCTTCTTATATAATATTCCAAGGTTTGCATAGATTTTAAATTGCTCTATTTCAAAACCCATTTCTGGAAAAGATTTTAAAGCATTAATTAATTTTTTTGTAGCCTTATTCGGGTTTGAACTCCTTATTAATTCTAGACCTTCTAAATATTTATTAAAAGCTTTAACCGTTTTTAACCCTAATTTATTTTTTTCACTTTTAAACTTCGATTTTAGAGATTCTATGTTTTCATTTATAAGTGACCATAAAGTCAGTTTAATTTCATTTCGAATAGGAATAAATGAATTGATAATTTCTGTTAGAATCTTCTGATCATCTTCGATTTGGTCTTCTCTATATTTAGGCGAAATTTCAGTAATTTTATCGGATTTTACTGGTCTTTTTTTCTTAACTTCACCAAATAAAAGATACAACATTAAGCCAATTGTAGTACCCATTAAACCAATAGATACCAATATATAAACAATAAAAAGAACAGAATTATCAATGAAAAGAGTTACTAAAAATAAAACCAACATTCCTGACGCATAAATAAATGTTGAATAGGCTTCATGATCATAATCTTTTCCCTTAGAAAGTAAAATTAATCCTGAAATCATAACAAATAATCCATATAAAAGAAAAATTGTACCAAAATAGGTATCGAAATTTGTATTGGAATTTTTTCCGAAAGCAAAAACTGAGATCATAGAATTTGAAAATGGAAAGAGAGCTGCAAAAAAAAGTATAAGAACGGGATTTTCCCGATAATTTCCTCCAGAAGATGATTCATCACATGCCATTAATATTCCTAATACAAAAAAAACAATAGCTCCTGCAATAAAACCAACAGTTCCGCCTGCTATATTTAATGGTAGAGTCATAAAAGTAAAACTTACGCTGAAAATAATTGATGAAAATAGGACTGAGTATCTCGTAAGCTCTATATATTTCTCTTCTGTACTTAGAGGATTTGTTGGTATAGGGATGTCCCAAATAATCATAGATGCAAGAAAAAGCATCATATTACAGGCAATATATCCACCGATTAATGGATCGACGCCTATTGAAATTAGTATTATAATAAAAAATATAAAAAGAGCAATACCTTGATCTCGTTGTTTATCACTATTCGAACTTTTATTATATTTTTCAAAAAGTGCATAATAAAGAATCAAAATTAAACAAAATAAAACTACAGACCAGGGTTGAACTGTAACTTCCATAATATTACTTCCTATTGATTTTAATTAAAAAATATAAGAATATACTCCTTTTTCAATTTACTATTTTGCTTGGTAATATACAAAAACATTTTAACCCCAGCAATCGCTTTATCTTCTTTTTAAAAATTTGAATTATTTAATATATATTATTTTCGTAGTTAAAGTTTAATACTATTTTTTAAAATGGCAATATATAAATAGATTAGAAAAGCATAATTAATAATAATATTATTAATATTATTATAATAAAAACTCCAGATGGGGGTCGAAATTTGTCGGATGTAGAAATTGTATTTGTAAATACATTAAATGGTAAAAAACAAAGAGTTTCAGCCGATATAAACATGACTTATGGGCAAATTGCTACGCAACAGCTTCTAGTTCCTACAGATGTTGAATGGTCAATACTTGATGAAGAAGGTAACGATATAACTGAAATGCCAGTTGCTCAAAAAGAATGTAAGGCTTATATAACTCCGGGAAGAGATATTGCGGGTGGAATTTAAGGTTTTAATATAAAAAGGGTCGAAATTCTGTGCCAGTTTATATTGAACAATTCCAAGACACTAAGAAATTATTTCCTGATATGATTGCTGTAAGTAAGAGAGGCAACTTTGTTTATGCAATCGCAATAAAAATGCAGGGAATTAGGGGCCAAAATGACAGAACAAGGATAGAATATCAAATGTTTATTGACTTAACCAACTATCCCGGACATATACCAGATGTTTTTATTACTAACATTCCCGATACCCAAATTCGTCATATAAACATTTATCCTCCAAAAGGTTGTGCAAAACTAAACGGCTATTATCCTTTTATTTGCTTAGGAAATTTAAAAGACGCTTTAACCAGATATAGACATTTATCTGCATTTTTACAAGGAGTAAAACGCATTTTAAATAACGAGAATTGGAATGATCCTGCTAGGGCAACTCCTCAACAACGTCGAGAAGCAATGGAACGATTAAGAAGGGCTCTTTTTTAAATCATAAACACATTTAATATTCTTTTTATTTTTTTAGGGTGGTTTTATAAATGGAATTTTCAACGCTATTTAAGAGACAACTCGGGCTTGTTTATCAAGAAAGAATCGAAGATGAGAAAGTATTTATTACTGGAGAAGGTGCAATTATTCCTTATCTTGTAGCAAATTTATGTTTTTTAGGTGTTGGGACATCACAAGGAATGATCGTGTTCCCTGAGGATTTAAGAGTTTCTAAAAAGGAGATTAGAGGGCAAAATCTATTACATCCCGAAGACGAAGGAGAACTAATGTGGTCTGCTATAAAACGTAGAGTAAAGGAGAGATTTTCAGAAGATTTTAATATATTTGGAACTCCTGATATGAATTCAATAAATTGGGATTCTACAATTGTGGCTCTTACTAACTCTAATCGAATGCCGAAAATGCCTAAATACGAGGCTCCGATTTTTGCAATAACTTCAAAAACTGCAGCTTATATTGGCGCAGAACGAGTAAAAGTGGAAAAATCAGATTGGAACATTTTGACTCCTTCATTGTGTGCAATTTCAGCTGGATTAGCAGCTCAAGAAGTGTTAAGAAGAAATTTACTTATAAGAGGATCAGAATTTTTATCAGCCAACTTAGAAATGAGATACGTAATTCAAAGAAATAATATATATGACCATTGTGTTGAATTTGCAAATAAACACCAAGGTTTACCATTCGACGTGAGGATTAAATTAGGTGGAGAAACAGTTCCAGCAACATTTGAGCCTTTTTATGAGGAAGTAAAATTTTTTGATGGAACTAAAGAACGAAAAGAAAACCGAATTAATCCAGATCGGGTAATAATTCGATGCACCTTCCCTGAAGATTCGTATCTTACTCGTGTAGTATATAATTTGATTGAAATTTTAGACGAAGGTAACCCAGAACATTATAAATTTAAAGAATCTTTAATTATTTCGCCATTTAAAGATACGAAAATTGTAAATGGAAAAATCATTGATGTCGATGTTAATATTCCTTCCTCTTTAGAAAATAAAAAAATTTTTTTTCTAGGAGTTGGAGGAATTGGAAGCTGGGTAAGTACTTTATTTAGCCTTTCAAACACAATGAATTGTCATTTTGTTATTGATGATCTCGATGATCGGGTTGAAGAACATAATTTAAACAGACAAATTCTTTTTAATCGGGCAAGTATTGGTATTCCGAAGGCAATTGCAGCAAAAAAAGCTTTGGAAGAATTGAATTCTAAAAATAAGATTACTGCACTTGATTTTGAATTAGAAATTGGAACTGCAAACAATATCTTAAATAAAGAATTTATGACATTAGAAGAGTATAAGGAAAAAAAGAAAAATGTCACATATATCCCAGGAACTACTATTCCAACTGAGGTTGTAGGGGAGGATCTCGTAATGGCTAATGAAATTAAAGATTCTGATCTAATTGTTGCAGGACCAGATAATATTCGTACACGTTATATTTGTTCTTTAATTGGAAAATTATGTAAAATCCCTTTAGTTAATGCTGGAGGAGAAATTTTTGAAGGCAAGGTAGATTTATTTGAGCCTGATAGGGATTGTTATGTCTGTAGGTATGGAGAAAAAAGCAAAAGAGAAGTTAAAGTAGTTAGTTGTACAGGTGTTTTACCCACTTTATCGATAGTAACTACTATATCGATAATTGGGGGATTACAAGCCGCTTTATCCCTTGCTCATTTAATTAAACCTAAAGAGAACAGCTTACATCATTTTATGCAATATTATGGGAGATATCAAATGCTGGCAACTTGTTCAGGAAAAGCTTGTAAACATAAAATCAAAAAAGGTTGCCCAAAGCATCTAAATTTAGAGGATTTTGAAAATCCATTTAAATTTTTTTAGGATGAATTCTAAATGGAAATAGGATCTCAAATACCGGAAAAATTACATATTGAAAGAAGTGTCTTTGAACAATTTATAGATCATACATTTCGTTTTTCAGATTATGAATGGGGTGGACTTCTTATAGGTCGAGAAATGAATGGTGAACTTCATTGTATAGCTGCTGTTCTTCCACCCCAAAAAACTCAAAGCTCTGGGTATTGTGAGTTTAGAAGAGAAATATTCCAAGTTATTCGAAATGCTCTAGATGATATTGAAGAAAAATTTAATGATGAAAATTTTAATATTATTACTTGGATCCATACACATCCAAATTTAGGTGTATTTTTATCACCAACTGATCAAGAGACTTATACATATTTATCCAAATTAAACCCTTCTTTATCTGCGATTGTTGTTGATCCCGTTCAGTATGAATTATTGGCCGTAAATTCAAAACCTGGTAATATTAGTGGTTTTACTAGTTTTACTCCAAATTTAAATTATTTACACAATTTCAAAGAATCAAATCAAAGCCTTATTGATAAATTGAAATTATTCCAACAAAGTATCAATACTGAAAAAAATCGAAAATTATATAAATTAGATGAATCTGAAAATATAGAGGCTTTTATTCCAATTCCGATTGCACTATTAAAAGATAAATTAATAATGTCAAGTCTTATGGATTTAAAAATAAATTTAGAAAAAATTAATAAAAATATATTCCGAAATAAAGAAAATATTGAAGTTAAAGTTCCTACGGAAGAGGATACAGAAATTAAAAATCTTATCGAATATCTTTCACATTTCAGAGCTTTTAAACAACAATTTAAAAGTTGGAATCGATATTCAATGGATATAAAACTATATGAAAGAGATCTACTTTCATTGAATCAATTTCATCCTTCATTTCCATTAAAAATCACTATAAAGAATTTAAATACAATAGGATTTGTTCTTAAAAGCACACCTGTATTACAAATTAGCCTATGGGATAAATATTTACAGTTTAGTAATGTTAATTTTTCAAAAAAAATAAAATGGTCTTCTATTGAGAAAATGGGTATCGATGATTTATCCAAAACAGCCTATTATCATGTTATTTCTTATAAGACGGGATTATTTTCAAGATGGAAAAGATTATTAATTTTTGATCCGTATTTTGAAAGTCTTAAAAGAGTATTAAAACGAAAAGTAGCTCTCTCTTTTAATGAGAATAAAAAATTGAGAAAAAAGTTTGAAAAATTAATGAGGGAATCAGAAAAAGAAGCAAAAAAACAGGAAGAGAGACTTGAAAAAGAAGTAAAAAAACAGGAAGAGAGACTTGAAAAAGAAGTAAAAAAACAGGAAGAGAGACTTAAAAAAGAATTAAAAGAAAAAAACAAATCTAAAACTAAAATGAAGGAAATTAAAAACAATATAAATTACGAAAAGAAAAGTTCAAATAATTTTGTTGAAGATGAAAAAAATTAAAATATATAATAACAATTAGATAGTGTGTGGGGTTAAAAATTTCAAATACGCATTGGAAAAATAATATTTTATTTAATACTAGCTGTAAAATTACTGAAGGGTCTGTTGATAAATTATTATTACATATTAAATATCCATGCTCAGATTTTAGACAAAAAATTAAATTAGTCAATTCTTCTCCTGAACCAAATTCACGAGAGTTTATTAGTCGTGGTTCATATGAATATTATACTTATGAGTTTGGTTCTTTATCTGAAGAATTAGAGATAACAACAACTTTCAACGCCAATATTGCTCCCGGTAAATACCGAATTTCAAAATCACCCTTTCCTGTGATTCTTGATCATGATTTTCTAAATCATTACATTCAACCAACGAGTCTAGTGGAATCGAATAACTCTAAAATTCGTGAATTAGCAGAAAATTTAACTGCCTTATCTAAATTTTTGGCGGAAGCGATTTTACGTATTGTGAGATACTTCAAAACCTATATCGAAACTGATATGGATTATTTGAATATTCGCCAATCAGCATTAGATACATTTGAAACAAAGAAGGGTAGTTGTGAGGATATAAATCATTTATTCAATGCTATTTGCCGTGCTGTTAATATCCCTGTCCGTTTTGTTCTTGGTTTTTCAAAATTGCAAGAAAAATGGGGGCGACATGTCTGGAGCGAAGTTTATGATCCACAATTTGGGTGGTACCCAATTGATATTCTCACTGAACCCCCACAAGTTGGATATGTAGATGTTTCTCATTTAAAAATATTAACAGCTTTGGATAGTAGTGAACCAGAAATAGAAGTTGATTATGAACATCCGATCAGTAATCCTCCTATTATAACAGTAAATCATTCACTTTTCATTGATCGAACATCTATTCCGGTTCGTATTGAAATCAACCAAAAAAAGGAAAAAAAATAGAAAAATAAAAGATTTTCAAAAAGAAAAAAAGGATTTTTTTAAGATTTTTAGTTTATATTGCAGTTTTTTTCGTACCCCAAAGACCCATTGCAACGCCTAATTCTCTGTGATCTTTTGCATATTTTGCTAAAGGTATATTTTCCATAACAGCATCCATTGCTTGGCGAAATGCTGTGGCACCCGCTCTAGGACCATCTGGGTGGGCGTGGATTCCTCCACCAGAGCCAATTACAATATCAGTGCCTAAAGTTTTCATACATTTATCCACCATTCCTGCAGTAATTCCTCCTGAAGGCATCGGAAACATTGGCTTAATGTTGGCCATAGGATAACGGCAGTTTCGGGCAACTCTTGTGAATTTTTCAGATATAACAGAAGCTTTACCATAAGGAGCAGGATGTACGACGATATCAGCTCCACATAACCTGGCAAATTTAGCTAATATCAAGTGTGAACTTACCCCATGCCAAGGGCTCATATACATTGCTCCTGCATAATCCATATGTGCTAAGATTGGAACTTTTACACTTGGATCGCCTGCGAGTTTCCTTAAAACTGGTAAACCCATGACCAAGTAATTTATCATTAATGCATTTGCACCTAATTCCTGTGCCTTATCTGCATTTTCAAAAAAGTTTTCTAAATTGTCCGTAATATTTATCGTAAATAGAGTGTCTTCTCCTGATTCTTCTTTAGCCTTATCGACCTCTTCCATATAGGCAGGTACTCTCTGTTCTATTGTATTAAATTTTTGATTTGCTAGCAACTCGTCATCCTTGATTACGTCACATCCTCCTACAGCAGCTTCAAAAAATATTTCTCTAAATGAATCATTCCAAGTATAAACACAAGGTTTTATCATATTATTTAGCAGAGGACGTTTAGGAATATTCATTACTTTTCTTATACCTTCAATACCAAATCTAGGACCTTTAAAATCCTTTAAATAAGACTTTGGGAATCGAAGATCTACCATTTTTAAATCTCCGCCCATACTTATATTACCAAAGGTAGCAGTTAACATCATAGCGATTTGATTCGCCATATTTATAACTGGAAATGCTATTGAAAGTGCATATGTACGTTTGGGTTCTTCTTTTTTACCAGGTCGTTCAAATTCATAATCCGGTAGTTGAGTAGCCCAAAGTACTCTCGCAACATGCTTTTTTCTGACTTCTGGTGTTTCAGCAGGGACAGGAGTCCATGTACCAGTACTTTGTTCAATTGCTAATGCAGGACCTATAAGATCTACATTGATATTTGCATCTACTTTGCCTATATATGTTCCAATTATATAATCTTCGAAATCAATACCATCTGGAAGTGCCCAAGGTTCAGCCATAAGATCTGGTGGTTCATATTCACTCATTTTGTTTCAAAACTCCTAAATTGATTTATGTTATTTATTTATTATTTAGATTATAGTTATTTAACAATTGTTAAATTTAAAAATATTTTAGATTGAAAAGTATTTTAAGCTAAAAATTAATCAATGTTATTTGTTTAACATGACTAAAAGGGAAGTAATATCAAAATAGATAAACTATTAAAATTTAGATAATTTTTGAGTATAGATTTTAAATATAATAACAAATGGATTGCAGATTAAATATTGTTAATAAAAAATGAAGATTATTCATTAAGTTTTAAATATGTCAAATAAATGATATATATTGAACTTACATTTGGGATGATTCATGAATTCAGAAACTGAGGTCAAAAGATACCGTATTGGCTGGTTTCAGCTTCAACTTCTTTTACAGCTAGCTTTTAGACCTAAGTATGGATATGAGATAATTAATGAGATGAAGATTAATGATATTAAGATTTCAACTGGTCAAGTGTACCCTGCCTTAAAAAAATTGGAAAATAGTGAATATCTGAAAAGTTTCTCTAAAAAAGGAAAAGCAGCAAGACGTAAATACTACGAAATAACTAAGAGAGGGTTAGAAGCCGTGCGAAGAACAATAAGACCAATGATCTTTAACTTATTACCAGCAATATATACATTACTTGCTGATATTAAAAATACTATATTCGATATTGCTGAAATTAAAGAAGGGGATAAAGTATTAATATTTTCCGACCCAATTAAACAACCTCTTCTCGATTTAGCTAGGATAGTAGGCTATGACGGTGAAGTATATATAACGGTAAACACTCCAGCAAGTTTTCAAACTGTTAATGACTTCGCTTTATTTTATAACCTTGAAAAAGTCATTAAACCTGTGATTTTAAATGAAAAATTTAAGATTCAATTAAAAAGTAACTTAGTAGACCATGGAGTTTTTATGCTTTTTCAACGTAAAAAAAGACAAGAAGCTCAAGAAATACTAAATGAAATAAAAAGATGTACTAAGAAAAATTCAGCGGTGTATATACTATCAACCGAACCTGGTCTCCTTAGTGAAACTTTTTTGAACTTCTTTGACTTCAGTTACGGATACGAGCAAGAAGAAATTATGGATTTTTGTAAAGTCGCTGGTCTAAAAATTGAAAGGGTAGATGATATTCAAAGAATTTTCATATTAAAATGTAGAAAAGTGTAAAAATTAGATTTTTATCCACTTTCTCCCTTTAAAAAATAAATCTGGATATTCCTTTTAATTTAGTTTCATAATAAATAATTAATAAAGAAAGTTATTCTTTTGAATCCTTTCAATTTTTAATAAATAAATTCTAGTATCTCTTTGCTATCTTTTAATTCTTCATAACCTTTTACTTTCTTATTTGAGATAAGTATTAAAAGGGTTTCACCACTAAAAACCTTATAAAAATTTACATTTTTCCAGGGAAAATCTGGTTCATTTACTATTTTTTTTAAATCATTAAAAAAATTATGTCGTCTCCAATTTTCTGACAGAAGTACATATTTTTCTGAAGCATGAAATATATTTCTTAGTGCATTTAAGTATTGATGACGTCTCTGAATATGCATGAAAACTGATATCGTAAAACTTAGTTCTACTTTGAGGTTCAGAAGAGAAGTTGTTACATCATGAATAAATATATTTGTAAAATTTTTCAATTTTGGATGTCGATTATTAAGAAATTCTAATTGTTTTTTTGAAAGATCACATCCATATATTTCGGTTTCGGGTAATATTTTTTTAAGATTAACTAGAGAATCACCAGCTCCGCATCCAATTTCTAGAATTGACTTAGGGTTCAAATTATAGATTGTTTCATATAATAATTTGTTAATTGGATGAAGTGGAGCTAGATTAGTATCTAAAATAATTTTACCATTAATAATAGAAAATTTATCATCCAACGAAACTCGTGTATTTTCTCTATCTGACTATGTAATTTGATTTTGATATATTAAGTGATACATTGACCAATCATAGTCATCTCTATTTCGTTGTTTTACGAAAAATTGCTGAAATTTATCGAATGTACTTATTATTTTCATACCGATTCTCTTTGGCAACCACTTTTTGATTAGATTTTTGAACATAATAAACTCCATTTTTCGAATTTTAGGAAGATTTTATTATTTTTTTTCACCTTTGATTTTGTATTCTAATAACTGCTCAGAATTAAGCCCCCAATTATCAGAATTATAAATAATAAGTTGCCTTGTCTTTCTCATTTTCTCACCATCCCTAAAAAGAGCAACTGGGCTAATACTGGGTCGCATAATACTTAATGAACGAGAATGTTCTTGATGGTATATTTTTAAAGGCTCTTTGAGAATTATTTGTTTTAAACCAGATACTTCTGCCATAAAACAAGGATAACCATCGATGTAATAACTACTTTCGAGTTCAGGATAGCCTCTAATAATTTCCCAATATTGTCTCGCCATCAGAAAGAAATCCCCAGCTGTATGCATGTGAAGAATATCTGGTTTAGGTAAAAATGTTTTTTCTTTTGAGTATTGTCTAGTTTTCACATTCGATAGAAATGTTTTCAATCTGAAATGAATGGAATATATTAAATATTTTATTTGAGGGAATTTTTTTAACCATCTATATCCGTTATTTACTCTTTGCATGAATGCATTTTTCTCACAAAATTTTAATTGTTCTTCTACTGAAAGATGTGAAGGTACTAATTTGGCAACATCATATCTATCTATTCGATAAAAATTTTCTTCAGAAAGTCTTTTTGACGCTAAAAATTTTATTAATTCTTCATTGAATAATAGATCTGAATTAGTTACTAAAATAAATTTTCCTTTAGCTCGATATATTCCAACGTTTTTTGCTATGTATTCT